>JAAYBT010000055.1 GCA_012730015.1 Clostridiaceae bacterium | reverse complement strand
CCTGCAGCTCCAGCCCCTGCTGTACTACTGCCGCTGTCAGCGGGCACCTGGATCAGCGGAACGGAATCGCCGCCTGCCACAACGCTCGGGTACTGACCGTTCCATCTTTCAATTGCCTTTTCCTGATTCTGCAGCTCCTTATACTTGAGCAGATCCTCTGTTATGCTTTGTGTTATCTTCTTATTAAACTCCTCAATACCTTCGCCTTCCAATATCTTCGCCTGTTTCTCAGCTTCTGCCGATAAAATCTGAGCCTGCTTATCGGCCTCAGCCTTCTTTACCTGCTGTTGAGCCTCAAGCGCCTGCTTTTCAAGGGTATATCGCTGTGTCTCAACCTGTTTCTCAGCAATCTGCTTCAGCTCTATAGCTTCCTTATACTCTGTTCTGAAATCAATATTAACAAGAGAGACATTCTCCAGAATAATATCATTTGCCAGCAGCTGAGCCGCTACATCGTTATTGACATCATTGGTAATCTTTTCACGGTTATTCAATATCTCCGCAACATTGTATTTGCCTGTATGGGTCTTAATCGCGTTTAAGGTAAGTGGAACAACCTTTTTATCAGCATAATCCATCCCTATTGTCTGAAATATCCTCGGTGCTCTCTCGGCTGATATGTGGTAGGTTACCACTGCAAGAATGTATACATCCTGTAAATCCTTGCTCGCCGCAGTTATAGGCGTATTTGGGTCGCTCCATTCAACCTTTTGGGTTCTGGCCTCCATTGTCCTTATCTGCTGGAAAAAGGGAATCTTAACATAAACACCCTCCTGGCGCACTGTCTGAGATACAGAGCCCATAGTTACTGCAACCCCTACGTAACCTGCCGGCACGTATCCGACTACAGAGGTAGCAATTATCAGCACCGCAAGTCCAATCGCCACCCACTTAATTATCTTTTTAACTCCGCCACTCATCGTCCTTCTATTTGGATTCATATTTATTACATCCATTTATTCGACCTCCGCATTCCACGAATTTTTTCATTACAACCATTATACTGTATGAGACGGAAAAATGTATGAAATTATTAATTGAGTTTTTTTGCCCGTTCATGTTAAAATTAATGTGAGAAAAAGATACCTATAAATCCACCAAGTTCAAGTCATTATAGTATTACGAATAGTTAACAACCAAACAAATGGAGGTAGCAGCAATGGAAAAAAGAAAATTCGGAAAAACCGGTCTGGAAACATCTGCTTTGGGTTTTGGCGGTTTTCACCTTTTGGAGATACCGGTAAAGGATGCCGGACTTCTGCTGAATACATACTTGGATGCGGGCGGCAATTATATAGAAACAGCCGCTGCCTACGGCGACGGAGAATCAGAGCTCAAGATCGGGAAAACAATTTCTGCAAGGAGAAAGGAGTACATACTGGCAACCAAGACCGGAGAGCGGAAGAAGGAGGGCTTTATTGCCAGCCTTGACCGGAGTCTTCGTAACCTTAATACTGATTATGTGGATCTTATTCTGATGCACAGCGTGGGAACAATGGAAGAGCTGGATACTATATTGGGGCCTGGCGGTGCGATCGAAGGATATGAGGAAGCCAAAAGATCCGAGAAAGCAGGATTTGTTGGAATTTCCATGCACGGGCAGCCCGATGTGCTCACTGCTGCTTTGAAAAAATATCCCTTTGATGCCGTTATGTCAACCATCAACTACTATGATCGCTTCAATTTCCCCGAGATAGAGGGTGAGCTAATACCATTGGCACAGGAGAAAGGCACGGCCATTATCCTTATGAAACCGCTGGCAGACGGCTTACTATGGAAATCGGCTCCCCAGGCCTTTAAATATGCTCTCAGCCAGCCTGTATCTGTTGTGGTAACTGGCATGAACAACATGGATATGCTGCAGCAGGACTTACAATACGCAAATGATTTTTCTCCTATCACAGACGTGGAGCTGGAGGAAATCTATAAGGATGCGCCTGAACTGGGAAACTATGTTTGCAGGCAGTGCAAGCTCTGTGATATTTGCCCCGAGGGCGTCCCCATTTCGGAAATTTTCCTCTATGAAGGATATTTTGACAGGCAATTGGCAACAGGGGTCGTAAATGATGTGGCAGAGTATGCTCTGAGAGAGAGACTGCGTTTCTGGTTCGGGAACAAGGGCATGGCCGAAGACAGATACTCCAAGCTGCACACAAAAGCAGACAAATGCACGAAATGCGGAGTATGCATGCAAACATGTCCATATGGGATAGATATCATACGTAAGCTGGAGTTCGCAGACTACAAGCTTGCCGGGAAGAAAATGTTCTAAGATAGCATCGGCTTTATGCGAGTTTTTTATCCTTATATATCTGTTTTCTCTAAGCTGCATACCCGGTAAGGATTTTAGGGGAACAGGCCATGAGGGGCATAGTGCCCGCCTGTCCCCCTAAGAATTATCTAGAGTCTATTTCGAAGTACATGGTTCCTTCACCGGCGAAGCGTAGCGTTTCTCCCTCAATTGGCTCCATCCTGCTGCCATCGGGCTTGAGTGGATATATTCTTATGGCTTTGCTTGTCTCTTGGCCTGCTACAGCCTGTCTGAGTGTCAGAGTCCCTTCAAGTGTATCGATGGATACCGGTCCTTGACCTGCGTCGATCAATGCATAGGTCCCTTCTTCTCTTTCTTCGAATACCATATCCGGATTACCGCACCAGCCCAGCGCTATCAGCAACAAATGCTCAGACTCATCCGTAGCTTTGCCGTCCAGCGAAAGCAGGGAGATTGTCATTTTTTCGTTTTCCACATTAAATACATACCTGCCCAGTTCCACCTTACCCTTAATATTTCCGGATGCCGTCTTTAGCTGAGGAGCATTGATGCTGAATATCCCCTTTTCAAAGTCGAATTCCAGCTCATCGGTATCCGACACCAGCTTGCTGTCATTAATGAGCCCCTGCTCCTCTGTCAGGAGTCCCCACTTCTTCATGGCATTATCAAGCACATGAGAATAGTTTTTGTAATCATCATCGATGGAATCCCCGTCAGAAACCACTTCAAATCTTTCCGGAGCAAGCTCCTGCTGCTTCAGGAATGCATCGATGCCTTTATATTTCTGAGCTCCGTCTACATAGGGGCATCTGGAGTATATGAGCCCATGCTCGGCTTCACGATAATCGCCGGTAGGCGTATTACCGCTGGCAAGGGCTACATCGGCATCGCCCTCGTATTTGAGACCTATAAACCTTGCAGCGACTCTGGATACATAAGTAGCATAACCATAGGGTGCTATCCAATTGCGCGGCACTGCGTACAAATCCCTGTCAGAGTAGCAAACCTCCAGAAGATTCTTTCCGTGGCTTACAAGGCCCTTTTGGAACATAAATGAGCAAAGTCCGACCTGGCCCCAGGTTGCAGGGTCGTTAAACAGATCAAAGGGTCCATTCAGCTTTGTGTCGTCCACCTTGCTCAGTGCATTCTCATGCTGGTAGGCATAGAGGATCATACCATCCCAGTCCTGCAGGCTGGCATAAGCCGCCACCATTGGCAATGCATCGGTTCTGAATTTGCTCCCATATAGTATATTCCACTCCGCAGCCATAAAGGGCTTCCCAGAAACTCTGTCGTGGTTGAGCCTTGTCATAAGGTTCAGCTTGAAGGGGCTGTCTACAACAGTCTTGCGGGGGTCGTTTTCCACCATATTTATGTTGTGATAGCGGGGTTCGCTCTGATTTACCGTATCTGGATGATTCCAGTATGCATTATTTTGATTCACATCGGTATATCTGTCCAGACTGTAAATATCTGCTGCGCCCTGAGCATGGTTGGTAATGTTGATTGGGCACTTGACGCCGATAGAAAGCAGGTAGTCACGCATTTCGGCCGAAAAATCCAGCTGTATTTTAGTGAGGAATTCCGTGTAATCTGCATACCTGGCAGGGCATGTTATCCCCTTGTATTCCGCTTTCCAGTCCACATACATCTGCGTCCCCTCCAGATGCTCCAGCCTCTTTACCGTACCCTTTTCCGGATCTTCATCCTCTAAGAGGCCACGAGTTCCATCATCCTTGGTCCATGCATTGTCGAGAGCCTTCCTTGAGCCGTATTTAGCCAATAGATAATTGTTGAAACGCCTGTCTAATTCCGCACGATAGGATGGCAGACCGATCTCATCACGGCCCTCATACCAAAATATCCCGTCCTCGTTCATCACCTGCACTACGATAACCGCCGGATCATCCAGATAGCTCATCCCGGTGTAGGGATTCACATGCCCCAGATACTCCTTTGCAAACTCCTGCTGAAGCTCAATCAGCCTGCGGTTGAAAATATTTACCTGTTTGAAATATTTCATCATATCGTCAGGATAATCAATGCCGTCATCGGGAAAAAAGCCCCTGTAGCAGAACAGGTCAAGCTGCATATAGATTCCCTTTTGCTTCAGGCAATAGAAGAGGTAGTCCAGCTTATCCCTGTTGCTTGGATCAAAGTTTCTGGAATTTCCTTTGGAGTAGTCAATGAGCCAGGGTCCCTCGTCCTCCTTCCATGGCCTCGAATCCTCTGCGTGGATCCTGACAAAGTTGACACCGGCCTTAGCCAGCCTATCAGCTATCAGCTCACTGTCCTCCTTTGGCAGGAAAAGGCTTGCGAAGGGGATATTGAAGCCATAAAAGCGTGTGCGTTCGCCGCCGATATAGAAGTGTCCATCCTGAATCGTGACAAACCCATGCTTGCCCGCCGGAGCATCTAATAAAAAACTAAAATCAAGCACATCTTTGAAAATCAAATCTTTCTTTATTAAAAAAGGCTGTATCATTCTATTCCCTCCCAAAGTGTATTTTTTGCTAAATATTGAAGGGAGAATTTATGCTGTAAAATTGTGATTCGCGGAGACATCCCCCCTGCCTCCGCGAACCTTTGTAAAATAATATATTGTGAGAGTTGCATTCTATTTCTTTGAAGCAAGGTACTCATCTATTTGCTTCTGCAATTCTACGCGAATTGTCTCGACACCAGCTGCCTTCAATTTCTCATCAAGCTGCTTGTAAGCTGCCTCTACGTCCTTTACAGCTCCAAGGCAAATTGGGTTGTTATACTGGATTAGCACCTGATTGCAGTTCGCCGCTTCCGTCTTGATACTATCCGTGTTTGCATTGAAGGCTGCAAGCTTGTCTTCTCCCAGGAGGCTTGGAATTCTGTCATACAGCTTAATGTAGCTGTCAGACCAGGTTGCCAGCGGCAGATGAAGGTTCTTGTTTGTGAACCAGAAGCCTGCAGCATCAGGAGGATAGGTGTTGTTTTCAGCTGTTATACCATCAGGAAGATCAATTTTACCGTCCTTTATCACATAGTTCACGCCTTCAACACCGTAGTATACAAGATGCTCGTAGGATTCCTCCTGGCAGATGAGATCCATTGCCATCAGAGTTCTTTCCCAGTTCTTGGACGATGCGGATATTGCCCAGCCGTTATTGATATAGGGGTCAGCCATGTATTTCCCGCTTGCCCCGCCAACGGTCGGAACTACTCCAACATCGTAGCCAAGTCCTTCAGCCTGTGCGATAATGCTCTGCAGGTCAGTTGAATTACCAAAGCCTACTCCTGATTTGCCCTGTACAAAGGAATCCTTGCTGCGTACTTTATTTGCAAAAGCATCTTTGTTTATGTAATTGGCATCGTACCAGGTCTTCATTGTCTTTGCAGCAGTTACATAATAAGGAGCAAGCTCAGAGTCCCCGGTAGTGTAATACAGTTTTCCGTCGCCATCAAAGGGCTTGTAAACTAAGCCTGAGCCACCGCCTGTTGTAAACAGAGGATCCTTTGTTTGATCGATTGATTCAACTACCAGAGCTCCGAAAGGAGTGCCAAGGTCATAGTTTGATTCCAGATTCATGGGAACCATGCCTTTTTCGTTTTCCTTGATTGCCTTCAGATAGGGCTCGATATCCGAGAATTTGTTGATTTCAGGAACGCCGTATTTTACCCTCAGGTCTTCCCTGTAAACAAATGCAGGAACCTTTTTGTCCGGAGAATTGGTTGGAACCATGTAAACCTTGCCGTCTACCTGTGCTTCAGTAAAAGCTGAAGTACCCTTCAGCTGTTCATACTGTCTGGGCAGATATTTCTCAAAAATCTCCTCTGTCAGTTCCATGAAAGCGCCTTTACCTGCCTGCTGGGCATAGAAGGACCACGGAGCTGTAAATATCCAGTCCACATCTTCTCCCGCCGCCAGTATCAGGGGATATTTCGCCTGCATGTCGCTCCATCCGATATAGCTGATTTCCATTGTGGCATTGACATCTGCCTTCAATTTGGCGTTCAATTCTGCCATTACATCATTGAAGCCCGCCGGAGCAGCGCCAAGCAAGTAACCGTAAAGCTTCACTTCCTTTGATGTGTCTATGGCCGGTTCTTCAGCCGCAGCTTCATCTGCTGTTTTTTCTGGAGCAGCGGTCTTTTCTACAGCTGCAGTTTTGGCCGGCTCATCTTTGGATGCAGGCTGGCCGCATCCGGTCAGAATAAGAGACATTACCAGCGCAAGAGTAACGATAAGAGTAAGTAACCTAAACCTTTTCATTGAAAATCCTCCTTTTGTTTAATTCTTGTTTATTAATAACCGGTTTACCGGTATTAACCTTTAACCGAACCAAGGGTTATTCCCTTAACAAAGTATTTTTGTACGAAGGGGTAGGCTAGCAGGATCGGTCCCGTAGAAACAACGGTCATTGCAAGCTTCAGCGATTCCTGGGGCATTGTAACAGATGATGCATTTTGTACGACGCTGGAAGAGACATTGACGCTGGATATAATGGTATAAAGTACATACTGCAGCGGGAAAAGCCTTTGTCTCTCCACGAACATCATGGGTGTCCACCAGTCATTCCAGTACCCGAGTGCAGTAAACAGTCCGATGGAGGCCAACGCCGGCTTGGACAGCGGTATAATGATTCTTATGAATATCGAAAAGTCACCGGCGCCGTCAATTTTTGCAGACTCACAAAGAGAATCCGGTATAGACCCACGGATAAAGTTCCTTAGAATAAGAATGTTCATTGCGCTGAACATTGGTACAAACAGCAGCACCCACAAGGTATTCTTCAGATGATATGTACTGGAGAGGGTTATATAGTAGGATGCCAGGCCGCCATTAAATAATGTGGTGAAGTATATAAAGAAAGCCAGGCCGTTTCTGTATTTCAAATCCTTTCTATACATTACATAAGCCGCCATCGAAGAGAAAAACAAGGATGTGGCGGTACCCAGAGTTGTTATCAGCATAGTGACGCCATATGACCTGAGTATCGTGTCAGGCGACCGGAAAATTAAATCGTATGCGTCCACTGAGAATTCCTTTGGGAACAGGGAGTATCCGTAGAATATTATGGAATGCTCCGAAGCAAAGGAGTTCACTATCAGAACTACGAATGGGAAGAGTGTAAATATTGCTATCAGTGATGTTACAATATATGATATTGCTAAGAATACAACTTGATCTGTGGACTTTTTCATAAAATCACCCTCTTAGAACAGTGCTGATTCACTGTCAACCTTTCTAACAATCGTATTGACGATCATTATGATCAAAAAGCAGAGCACTGATTGGTAAAAGCCTGCCGCTGACGCCATTCCAAAATCCTGGGTGCCCAGCAGGGATCGGAAAACTAAGGTGTCGATAATGTCAGTGTTGTCTATCAGCAAGCCATTATTTCCTATAAGGTTATAGAACATGTCAAACTCGCCTCTGAGTATCCTGCCGACACCTAAGAGCAGCAGAATGACCACTGTGGGCTTAAGAAGAGGTAAGGTAATCTTAAATATTTTTTGAAACATATTTGCCCCATCGATTGTGGCCGCCTCATAGCATTCCTGATCAATCCCCGAGATGGCAGAAAGATAAAGTACGCTTCCGAAGCCGACCCACTTCCATAAATATAGGACCGGCAGGAGAATATACCAGTAGCTCGGTTCGCTATAAATGTTAATAGGCTCATTTCCTAAAGCTCTTAGAAAATTGTTGACAAGACCGTAATCATAGTTGAAGAAGTTATACATAAATGCAGACACGACGACCCATGAAATAAAGTAGGGAAGAAACATAAAGGACTGTGAAACTTTTTTAAAGATTTTACTAGCCAGTTCGGAAATCATAATTGCGACCATTATGGAGAAAATCGTATAAATCGCCAGGAAAACTACATTGTACATTATTGTATTGGTTGTGACCTGTAAGGCTTTTCCCGATACAAAAAAGTATCTGAAATTATCAACACCGTTCCAAGGGCTAAATAAAATCCCGTCCCTGTAGTTGAAATCCTTAAAAGCAACAACAATTCCCAGCATGGGAACATAGGCAAACAATATATAATACACTGCAACCGGCAAAAACATGAGGTAAAGTACCTTGTTCTTTGCTAGTTCATGGAAAAAACCAGGCTTCTTCAATGATTTCATCTCTTCACTCCCATATGCAATGTGTTTTCTTACACATTAATCATATCTGAGGCCAATTATTGTTTGAACATGACAAACTTACGATGTTCTTTGTTTTCTTACTTTCTTTTAAACTAAGGACAAATCATAAAAAAATTCATGATATAATAAAACTACAACCACAATAATTTCTCTTAGGAGTCTGAAGATGCTTAAAGTTATTATTGCAGACGATGAAATAACCACCAGAGAAAGCTTGAAAGAATATGTGAGGTGGGATGCATTCGGCATAGACGATGTGCGGACAGCCAAGGACGGTCTGGATGCGCTAAGGCTAGCGGAGCAGACATCCCCTGATATACTTATAACTGATGTACGCATGCCAAAGATGGATGGGATTGTGCTTGCCACAAGAATAAGAGAACTGTATCCTGACTGCAGGATTATTTTTATAAGCGGCTACTCAGATAAGGAATACCTTAAGTCGGCTATACACCTCAAGGCAGTCAGCTACATCGAAAAGCCCATTGATCTTGAAGAGGTGGAGTCGGTAGTCGGCCGGGCAGTGGATGCATGGCGGGAGGATGAACGCAGGCGAACTGATGCTGAGCAGCTAAAAAGCAGCGTGACCCAAAGCAGACCCTATATTCGTCAGGAAATCGTCCTTGATTTGATTAAAGGAAACACCGACAAAAAAGCATTAATTAGAAAATTCGACGATTCATTTCTCACAACAACACAAGCAGGCAGCGTTGCAGCAGGCAGTGTTAAGCTTAACTGGAAGCCGGATGTGGATGTTAAGCAACAAAGTGATTTGCGACACGGGATACTGGAATTGTTTTGTGACGGTGAGCTTTTTGACCAATCGGCTATCATAGCAGGAATTACGCCGGAGGACAATGTAGCATTGATTTTTTCTAATCCGGCAGTCAAAAGTTTGGGCTCCTCCGATTTACCTCGAACTATTCTGGAAAGGCTCAATGACCTATCAAAGGGCTATTTTTCAGCTTCAATAGGAATAGGACCCAGGGTAATTGGGATAGCAGATGTAGCCGAATCCTACTCCCTGGCACTTTCAGCGCAGAACATGCAGTTTTATTCAGGGAGCAACCGGATTTATTATTACAATAGTTATGATGAAAGACGCTACATTCCCAAAAAAAATCTCTTCTCCGATTTTCAAAGCCTCCTAAAAAAGGACAACATGGAAGGCGCCTTGGAGCTTGTAAGGAAGCTCACCCAAAATGTCAGGAGGACTGCCGACCAGCAAATAGATCATATAAAGAATATATATTTTAATCTGCTATTACTGATTTTCGAAGCAGCCCGCGATAGAAACCTGATTGATCCGGTTGACGAAGCTGAAAAAACGTACATTTGGCAGGAGATAAATAACATTCAAAGCCTGGAGGAGTGCTCCGAATACATTGCATCCAATCTTTCAGCCGTTTTCAGCAAATTTGACAACACGGACAGTGTCAGCAGGAAGATATATGAAATCTCCAAATATATCAAAGAAAACTACAGCGACAAAAACTTGTCTATTCAGATGATTGCGGATAACGTCCATTTTAGCCAGACCTACCTGTGCTCCTTCTATAAAAAGTCAACGGGTAGTACCCTGAACGAATATATCACGCAGGTGAGGATTGAAAAGGCAAAGGAACTCTTACAGGACGGCAGCATAAAGCTGTATGAGGTAGCGGTCAGTATAGGCTTCACAGATCCCAATTATTTTTCTACCCTCTTTAAAAAAATCGTCGGATGCTCACCGTCAGAATATAGAGGGAAGTATAGATTATGATAAGCAGAGTAATGAAGTGGTTCAATAACATAAGTATACGTTATAAGCTTTTTATTTCTTTTTTAGCCGTAATCACGCTTCCTATTTGCCTGTTTCTTATAGTAAATATGTACTATACCTCAAATGAGGCCGAGCAACGGACCTACTATTCTCTAGGTCAGGTACAAAGCCAGACTAAGTCCCTTCTTGAATATAAGGCCGAGTCCTTGAAGAACCTGCTTGACATGCTGGTGCTCAATGACACGCTGGTGGAAATCTCAACAAAGGGAAATGAGTATTACGCAGATAATATTGGCTTTTGGATGGATGACAACGGAAAGCTGACCAAGGTATTCTACATCAATCAATATTTCCCCGATATAGCCTCCCATACATTTTATATGAGAAGCGGTCTTGCTTCTGTTGTTGAGACGGATGAATACAAGAGGCTAAGCACAGTTGAAGACAGCGCCTGGTTCAGGCAGCTGATTGAAAACGGCAACAAGGTTCAATGGGTTAGAGGAATTGGTGGTGAGCAGACAATTTCTGCTGTTAAGAGCATCATTAACACACAGGATTTGAGCAACATATCGGGAATTATCAGCCTGGATATACCTGTTAGTGTTCTTCGAGCAACGCTGGACAAGTCCCTTTTTACCGAGTCTACCTCAGCCTATATCGTCAACAGCGCGAATGAAGTCATCTGCTCCTCAAAAAACACAACGGGTACTAATTATCCCGGGCTTCTTTCTTTTATTGAAAGTGGTAAAGGTGCACAGCCCGGCAAAGGATGGGTTAACGAGCGAATTTCCGGCGAGGACTTCGTTCTGGGCTCGGAGGAAATTGCAAATACAGACTGGAGATTTGTTCTGGCTATACCCTACAGAGATATCCGAATGGTCGGGGACAAGACCCGTCAGCAGATGCTGCTGATACTTCTTATAGTGGCGCCTCTCACCCTCCCCCTTTCATTTGTTGTTTCTGCATCGGTAACAAAAAGGATTCATAAGCTAATCATGCACATGAACAAGGTTGTTGATGGCAACTTTAACGTTGGAATATTACCGGCAAACAATGATGAAATTGGTCAGCTTACCCGCAATTTCAACTACATGCTTACGAAGATGTCCATGCTTATAGATGAAAAGTTCAAAATGGGCCAGGAGATGAAAAGCCTTGAATTAAAGTCCTTACAGGCTCAAATCAACCCGCATTTCCTCTATAACACACTGGATCTTATCGACTGGATCTCTGTGAAGGACAACTCCATTCAAGCCAGTAAGCTTGTTAAGGCAATGAGCCGGTTTTACAAGCTCAGTCTAAGCAATGGCAAGGACATCGTGACAATAGAAAATGAAATAGAGCATGTGAAAACCTACGTTCAGATACAAAACATGAGATTTGAAAACAAAATCAATCTTTTGATTGATATCCCCGACACGATATACAACTGCCTGATTCCAAAAATAATTTTGCAGCCTCTGGTAGAAAACTCCATACTTCACGGGATACTGGAAAGAAGCGGCGAATCGGGGACAATTGGCATCCAAGCAGAAATATTAGATCATGATATCAGGCTCATCATCCACGACGACGGAGCCGGTATGTCTAATAAAATATTGAGCTATATCCCCAGGGGCGTTGCAACAAACGAGTCCCATGGCTATGGGGTCCAAAACATAGATGAGAGGCTGAAGCTCTACTATGGATCCGGATATGGGCTTAGCTACAAAAGCGAAGAGGGAAAAGGAACCACCGTTGAAATCAGGATAAAAGCCATCCACAAAGAAGAGGGCAAGGAAAATCAGCTGCACATTACATGATTAGCGCAAACTTTTCATGTAATTGTCGATTTGCATCTGTTGCTCCTGAATAATTCTGTCATCTCCGGCATTTTGGTATTTTTTAATTAGCTCATTTACTTCCCGCTCCGTATCTTCGGTAAATCCCAGGACAATCACCTTATAATCAGTCTTCCATAGGTTTGTCACGTTGGAGACCTCATTCTTCACGGCAGTATCATTAAATATAAAGCTTTGTACGGGATGAGAGTAGGCTGTCCTTTCCCAGGCACTGCGTATATCATTGTAGTTGGGTATCCCGCCTTCCACCTCCAGTATAAATCGGTCATCCCTCCAGCACCAGTTGCAGTTACTATCAATAGGATATTTAACAGTGTCGGCAAGGGGTCTCACCTTTCCCTGAGCCGTTTTCTCATAATGCACTCCCTCAATGCCGTACATAACAAGCTGTGCATAGCGTTCATCATTTCTGACAAGGTCAAGAAACATCAACGCCCTTTCAGGATTTCTGCTATTTGCGTTGATTCCCATACCATTTTGAATATATGGCTTGATTGCAACCCCGCTTCCCTTCATGCCGTCGTATACCCTCACATCCCATTCGGGATGCAAAACGGACACCGACATATATATTCCATTAGCCGTAGAAAGGTTCATGATAGCAGATGCGCTTTTACCCATTGTAAAGGACTCCTTTGCTGTAACCTTATTCACCAGAGCACTCTTTGACCAATAGCCCTTCTCCCTCCATCCCTTCATTTCCTTTGCATACTCTAAAAACTCAGGTGTTTCGATGATATTGATAATCTGCCCCGAATCCCGGCTGCTCAAATTAAAGAAATGGTTCAGCTGCTGTGGTTCAAGAATTTCAAGGTTTAATGGAGCAAGCACTCCAAATCTCAATAATGTGTCAAATTCCAAATCCGTACCCGTGTCAAGGGGGATAATCCCAGGCTCATTCTTGGCAACAGCATCCAGATACTCTCCAAATTCCGCCAAATCACTGATTTGTCTGATGCCGTATTTGTCCATCAAATCGCCTCTAACCATATAAACATAAGAATTAAGCTCCTTGTAATTCATCGGGAGCATAAAGACCCTACCATCAATCTTCGCCTGCTCCCAAGCGTCCTCATACATAGTGTCTGCAGTCATAGGCGCATATTGGGCAAGCATTTCTCTCGTTATCTCAACAAAACCGCCCTTTACGGCTTGATTGCTGTAATAGCACCAGTTCGCCGTAAAAATTAGGTCGAAGTTGTCGCCGGAAGCAAAAGCCAGAGGGTATCTTTGGGTATAATCACCCCAGCCCATAAAACTAACGTCTACAGTGGCATTTATATCCTCCATGAGCATTGTATTCAGTTGCTCATAAACCAGATCAAAATCACTGTACTTATCGCCCACCAGGTACATTTTCAGCCTTACTTCCTCATCCGGGCGCGACTCATTAGCATCCCCAACTGATGCGTGTTCGGTCGATTCGACCTCCTCAACCATATCTGGAGGTACTTGTCCGCAGCCGGCAAACAAAAAAACGAGAAGAAAATTCAACACAATCGTAAGAGCGACACACTTAAATATTTTTCTCATTGAAATCCCTCCTCCACCCTTTTTCATTGTATAAGAGTCTGAACCTCCCTGCAAGTATAAATCAGATGGTTATGGACAAAGCATTTTGCCTATATTATACTGGTTTTATGATAAAAAGAATGATGAAATCATTGTTAAAACCTGTAAATAATCTAAAGTTTCGAACTAAGCTTATGATTTCCTACTGTATTTTTATCATAATACCCTTGGGTCTTATGTCGTTCTTTTCCTATAATCAGGTTTCCAAAACAATTGAAAGCCTCGTGCTTTATTCCGCCAAACAGAATTTCGAGCAAACATACTCCTTTCTGAATTACAAAATGGGTAAAATCATTGATATCTCCGATATCATAGCCGTAGATCAAAATCTGACTGAGATACTCATGAAGCCCCTTGAGAACTACAGTTATACAGAGCAAATCCGTGATGCCCAGGACCTGACATCCTTTGTTACCCCTTTTGAAAACGAAGAGGATGTTTACCGTATCAGGCTCTATGTGCAGGATTCGGTGATTTATTCCCAGGAGCTTGTCAACCTTTTTAGCATGTCGGATATAGAAGGCTCGGAATGGTACAGGCTTTTGGTTTCGGGAAAGGACAAAATACTCTGGTGTCCCGGCTATTATTTCGCCAGCGATTCCAACGAGAATGCAAGTGTCATATCTGCGGCGCGTATGATACGTGACCCCAATGATTACAGCGACACCATAGGTATCTTCAGAATTGACATGCTTGAAAGCAATTTAAAGGACATCGTAAGAAAGGCAAATACCACACAAAGCGGTGTAGCTTACCTGCAAAATAGTGATGGGCTGGTAATAACAAGCTCGGATCAGGAGCTTATGAAATCCTTCGACGTCGAATCCTCTTTTTCGCAAAATCTGGCAGGCAGCGCGGATAATTGGCAGGAGACACATCGGGAAGGCGACAGGCTTCTTGTCGGAAGTAAAGCAATCATCGGAACTGACTGGTTTCTGGTTTCCATCATACCATACGAAGAAATACTCTCCACCGGCAACACCATACGCCAACAAATGCTTGTGTTACTCGTGGCACTGACGACACTCGCATATATCCTTGCCTTCTATATGTCCGGCTCAAACACCAAAAGGATAAGCCGGTTGATAAAAAAAATGAGGAAGGTGCAAGAGGGTGAGCTTGAACCGATAAAGGTAACACCGGTTAAGGATGAAATTGGAGAATTAATGGAAACCTTCAATTATATGATACACAGGATTAAAATTCTTATTGAGGAGCAGTATAAATCCGGCCAGGAAATCAAAAGCGTTGAGCTGAAGGCTTTGCAGGCGCAAATAAACCCCCATTTTTTGTATAACACTCTGGATTTAATTAACTGGACGGCCATAAAGCATAAGGTTCCAGAGTTATCCTCCCTCGTACAATCTCTGTCAAAGTTCTACAAGCTGAGCTTGAATAAAGGAAGAGATATTGTCCCCATATCTGATGAAATACAGCATGTGACGCTTTATACTGATATACAGAACAGGAGATTTGAAAACAAGATACATTTAAGCATTGATGTTGATGATGATATCCTTGAATACAGCATATTGAAGACAATTCTTCAGCCTATCGCTGAAAACTCGATCATGCACGGTATTTTGGAGAAGGATGACCAATCAGGCAATATAAGCATAAGAGGCAGGCTGGAGAAAAATACTGTTATCCTCGAGGTACAGGACGATGGCATCGGCATCGATATAGAGACGGTGAATGATGTTTTAAATGCAAACCCAAAGGAAAGCCACGGCTATGGAGTAAGGAACATAAACAACCGGCTGAAGCTGCATTATGGGCAGGAATACGGACTAACCTATACAAGCAAGCCCGGAAAGGGCACCGAGGTAGTAATCCGTATCCCTGCCATAAAAATCAACGAATCCGAGTTGGTTTAAGTTTAAAAGGCTTCTTTGCTTCATACTTTATTTGCTTCATACGTAATTTCTAAATTGAGCCCTAGCTCTTACAAGTTTCATTCGCCTAATCCACAAACCCCTTCGGGTGGCTCCTGTGCCAATTCCACGCCGTGTCTATTATTTTACACAGGTCGTCATACTTAGGAATCCAGTTTAACTCATTGCGAATCCTGTCAGAGGATGCAACAAGTACGGCTGGATCGCCAGGTCTTCTAGGTACCGTGGTCGCCTTAATGTCTATGCCCGTGACCTTTCTGGCTGCATCTATGACCTCCTTCACCGAGAAGCCCTTGCCACTGCCCAGATTGTATATATTGCTGTCATTACCGTCTCTGAGACTTCTTAGCGCAAGTATATGAGCTGCTGCCAGATCGGTAACATGGATGTAGTCCCTGATGCAGCTTCCATCCGGCGTATCATAATCATCCCCGAATATCTGGATGCCATCTCTTTGCCCAAGCGCTGCCTGCAGTACAATAGGAATAAGATGGCTCTCCGGCCTGTGATCCTCTCCAATAGTTCCGCTTATGTGGGCACCTGCGGCGTTGAAATAGCGCAACGATATGTATTTGATGCCATACGCCCTGTCAGCCCATTTCAATGCCTTCTCAACCGATAGCTTTGTTTCTCCATAAGGATTTGTAGGAAAGGTTCTGTCCGTTTCCAGTATAGGATTGTTCTCCGGTTCTCCGTAGGTCGCTGCCGTGGAGGAAAACACCAGCCTTTTTACGCCGAAATCCTTCATCTTAGACAAAAGACAAAGTGTTGACACCATGTTGTTCTGATAATACTTCAAAGGATCT
>JAAYBT010000278.1 GCA_012730015.1 Clostridiaceae bacterium | reverse complement strand
ATAATGTCAATAGGTAAATAGGTGCTGGAATTCCACTCTGTTGCAAATTCTGAAAAGAAGCTATCAAACCATATATGTAAAAGCCCCTCGGCCTTTTTACATGCTTCTTCTCCAGTCAAACCGCTGCAGGTAAAGATGCGTTCAGGCATTGACTTTCCCGCGAAATACTGGCATATGTGAAACATTAACGCGTGATTTTCACTGAAAAACCACATCACATCATCGCCGGGTTCATCAATCCAATAGCGGTATCCCGCCATGGCATCTTCCACCTCTCGCCGCAATTTCTCTGTGAAGCGATCGGAGAATCTTACATACATATACATCATGATGATAAGGCGAAAATCTGAGCAATCTCGCTTTTCATTCACCCACTCCAGATGACTGGATAGAATCTCTTCCAGATTATCCGGTGTCTCTCCCTCATGGAGCCTAACCACCGCACGGTAGTCACTTCTCCTGTCCGCATCACGAATAATCTGTCTAATCCTCTGCTTGCGCTCCTCATAGCTGTCCTCGTGATACTTCATAAGCCGAGTGTTTAGCGAATGAGTACCAATCACATTACTGATGGTGAGTCCTGACACCATTAGCTCCAGCCTAAAAAAGTAGAAGCTCGAAGGTATCTCATCTGCATGAAACAACGTCATCCCCTTCTGCCCCGGCTGTATCAAATATTGCCTCGGTCCTGTGTATCTATCAGGAGTCAGAAGCATCTCTACAGGCACATCCGTAAAGGATGTCAGATTAAGATATACCGGCTCACTAAAATAGGTCTCTTTTTCGAAATATATGCGGGAAAGTGCATCCTCCGCTTTCATTATGGTTTCGGTATCGGTTTCCTCTCTCACCCGAATACTTATCACTATATCCTGCTCACCCAGATAGCGCACTTTGTAAAAAAAGGCCGTATCTCGTTCTCCAAGATCCTCCAGACAAACAACCAGCTTGTTCCTGCCCTTTCGCAAGGTCATGGTAATAAGGGTGTGCTGCTCGCTGTTTCTCCGAAAGGGGACATAGTCCGTCACCAATTCATCGTTCAGCCAGACTGTCAGCGCCCCACAGGTCGAAAGCTCAAACTCTGCCCTTTCCTCCTGCGGTACCTCTAAATAGGTATAACCATAGCTTCTCAGATATGCGGGATTTGTATAAAAGTTGGAATCGTCTATGCCTGCATTGCCAAAGGGGAAATAGACTTTGAGCTTCCTTCTCTGCCCGAATACCTCAAGCTCGTCCCCCGGAAACAGGCCGCTCAAATCAACATAGGGTGGAATATTACCGATGCGTCCTTTCACAACTTCCATTCTGCAAGGATTATCATGAATGGACGGGTCTTTTGTCAGCCACTCATTCACCCTGCCTTGAAGGACAGTCTTGCGAAAAGGACTCTCCCGGGTGAATACCCCTGCAGTCAGGAAACGGTTTATAAAGCCTCCCGAAGATAGCTTGTATTCTAAGTATTTCATCATGTATCCATCCTAATCTAAGTAAATTGGATTGGTATAGGCAGAACGGCCTGCCGCGTCCATACACTCCGCGCGAACCAATTTCTCGGGGCCTTTGAGTTTCGTCACAAATTCCGTCACATGTCTTCCAAGCTTGCGCTGATATGGCCTGCCGTGTCCGCTGATAAAAATACGTTCACAGGGAGAGCATACCACATGGATCTCATCATCCTCTACATAAAAATCATAAATGGATGGTCCGGTGGAGGTGTAAAAGCTGCCTGTTTTCATCGCCTCCATAATAGCCTTTGCAGACCTATCCGCTGCCTTTACTACGGTAAAGCCACCGAAGGAATCGCTATACATGGAATCTAGCTCTTGATGGTTGTGATTATCGTCGCCGCCTCCATTCCACAGCCTGCAGCCGCGATAAAGCATCTCCGACCAGAAAACGCTTCCATCCCCTGTATTCTCAAGCCACTCAGTTCCATAGTTGATGATCTCAACGGCGTCATAAGGATTTTCGTCCTCTACCTCTGAGCTGGTAAGCATAGACCAGTGCGGATGGTTGAGCATAACATAGCAACCCTTCTCACGCAGCTTGTAGCACAGTGCAAGGGACTCCTTGCCCGTTCTGACCGGCAGGTGAATCTTCTGTCCCGGCTCAATTCCGTCAATTTTATCATCCCATAAAAAGTGCACATGAATATCTTTGTCATTAGAAGCATTGCCCCATAATTCAAAGCCCTGAATCATGGTGAACTTCTCCTCAGTCAGCATTCGGGTGTCTGTATAGGTATCATGATCGGTAACTGCCAAAAAATCGTAACCATGATGCTTATAAGCCTCTTTCATCTCCTCCGGCGTCAAGTCGCCATCAGAAAAAACGCTGTGGCTGTGTATGTTTCCCTTTAACCAGATAGCATTCTCATCCTGCAAAAAAATTGTCCTCTTCATAGCTAGAACCATCCCCCTTGAATAGCATTATACCATTTGGCGTATTCATCCAATACCCTGCTGCATTAGCCCCTCAATCAGGGCAAGAAGCGCCAGAGACTGCCCATAATGCATCTTTACAAGCGGTATATCTTTGTAATGCTGTAAGGTGCGTCCCACGTTAGTGCCATAGGATACCCTCATCAGCTCGCCTTCCTCATTTATCCCTTCAAGCACGGCCTTTAGAGCCTTGCGCCCGCATTCCAAATAGTCCTTGTTCAGATATCCTTTCCTTACTCCTTTTAGTATCCCATAACAAAAACCCGCAGTGGCGGATGCTTCCAGGTAGGAGCTTGGGTCATCAATCAGAGTGTGCCACATGCCTTCCTCGGACTGATACTTGCTTAATGTCTCCACCTGATTCCTAAGCAGGTTCACTACAAATTCCTCTTGTCTGGGCTTGAGCTCCACCATCTCCAAGAATTCGGGTATAAATATGGTAATCCAGCAATTGCCTCGTCCCCACAAAGCCTTGGCGAAGTTGCCTCTTTCCGCGAAGCTCCATCCGTGGTACCAGAGCCCCGTCCTCGTATCCAAAAGATACTTTGCATGCAGCATTAGCTGATAGATGGCCTCCTCTATACATTCAGGGCGATTAAATATTCTGCCGTATTTCGTGAGGAATAGAACTGTCATAAATAAGGTGTCGTCCCACAGCTCCTGGTTGTTCTCCAGCTCCGCGTGCTCATGCTGAATACCGCGCTCCTCGGTTCGCCTCATGTCATTCATAATCCAGTCTGCCCATTCCTGCATGATCGCTTTGTGCCTTGGATTGGGTCTTACCTCATACAGGCAGGCCATTGTCAACAATGGAGCAACGGTATTCACGTTTTTATCCGGAAGGCCAATCTGAATACGATCTTCAAACCAGTCTTCTATGTACTTCAGGTATTTCTCATCCTTTGTATGTTCAAAAAATTTGTATAGTCCATACAGGCCTACTCCATGAGTCCAGTCCCATGCTGCCAGGCTCCTCGCCTCTGCAGGAGACCAGCCTATAGTATTTACCAGATTGTCAATATAACGTTCATCTGTGTTGTAGAGAAAACCATAAAGATTGCATTCTACTTTTTGAATAATTTCCTGATATTTTTTGTCCATATTTTAACCTTGCCTTTATTCTTTATTTTAACACCTGTTAAATGTCTAGCACAATTATATAATCTATTGAAAATGAATGCAAGGCTATTCTGCATAAATTTAATGCATAGATTTTGTGCAAAAATAAAAGGCCACTCAAATAGAGAGTGGCCTAATGTCACATATGCAAGAGAATGAGTTTACCACTGTATGTTACTGCTCTTGAGACCGTTAGAGCGTTCATAGACATTATATACATCGTTATCTCTTCTTAAATCGCTGACTGTAATCGGCGGAATTTTTAAAGATGAGTCAAGGTAAACGGCTTTTGCACCATTTTTTCTCCAGCACCAATAAGATAGCTGATTACAATAAAATTTCGTTTGGGTTTTATAGTTCAAGAAATTATAGTTATAGGGGAATCCAACCCTTGATTCACAATAATTTGCGGCGCCTTGAGCCATATTCCATGTGGCATCTTTAACCCTTAGGACGGTAACCTGTTTGTAACCGGTATACCATTTATCCATGGATGTATAAGTAACTTCACAAGGTTCGCCATTAAGAGGATTACCATCTGCTTCAATTGCAGCAAAGCGTGTGATCGCAGTTGCTGAATGGTCAGGGTCGGCTGATCTTGTTGTCATGATATCGCCTGGTTGAGCTATATATCCGCTAGAATGAATAGCTATTTCTGAAACTCTAACCCGACCATCAATCATATCACCTTCTGTGAAAACAATTCGGAGATACCTTGCAATGATTACGCGAGGCAATTCCTGATAAGCAAAATACCATCCCGCCTTACCTCTGGCTTCATCTATCTTAATCCATTTACCGTTTTCATCCATATATTCTAAATGAAATGCATTTGGCCTATACCAAGATTGTGCCTCACCTTGATGGGGCCCGGTCATACCTTTTACTATCCAAGTTTCGACATAGTAATAAGCACCCAAATCAATATCAACGGTTTGCACCTCACCATATCCGGCAGGGCGGTCACTAATCCAGCCATTGGTGGCAGAGGTATCGCCATCTGTCAAATAGACGGCAGTATATTGACCAGAGCTGACCTTAAGTTGTTTGCCCAGGACAAGATCCACACCCGGGTCGGCATAGCGGGCTTGTACCCTGTTCCCATACTGATATGTCCTTATATCCATAGCTGTTGCTGCGGATACCGGGGTAATAAGGGCCATGCTGGTTAATACCATCACCATAACGAGCACAAAAAAACGTACTATTGCTCTCTTTTTCATCTTTTCTTTACCTCCCAAATTTGTGTTTGATAGAACAGCCTCGGCAAGTTGATATCGCACATCCAATTTTAACACCTGTTAAATAACAATATAATTGTATACTATATTGAAAATAAATGCAAGAAATTTTTGGTTTATGAAGAATTGCCGGTGATATTGTAGAAAATCATTTCTGATCAAGTTGTTTTTT
>JAAYBT010000277.1 GCA_012730015.1 Clostridiaceae bacterium | reverse complement strand
GTTCTCCGGTTCTCCGTAGGTCGCTGCCGTGGAGGAAAACACCAGCCTTTTTACGCCGAAATCCTTCATCTTAGACAAAAGACAAAGTGTTGACACCATGTTGTTCTGATAATACTTCAAAGGATCTATTACGCTTTCACCCACAAGGGAATCTGCGGCAAAATGAACTACCTCATCAATACTATTTTCGCTGAACACCTTGTCAAGAAAGGCCTCATCCCGAAGGTCTCCCTGGCAAAACTTGCCACCCCTAATTGCGCCCCTGTGACCCTTTTGCAGATTATCTACTATGATGACCTGCGCATTTTCCTCCAAAAGCTCCAATGCTGTGTGACTACCGATATATCCCGCCCCGCCCGTTACTAAGGTCGCCATAAACCGCACCTCCTGCCATTTAGTTCTCTTATCATGACTATTCCAGATACCGCCGCCATTTATTTCGAAAACAGGTCGCCGGCACCTGAATAATCTTCTCATATATATTTTAACCTACCCTACATTAAAGTAAATGTCCACATGTTTTCGTAATATGTTATAATGTTGTATGTATGGGAAATACAACGATATATGCTGCCCGCGAAGTTCTAAGAAAGGTTGCATTATGCTTGAGAAAATGTATTTTAATGAGCCCAGGCACGCAGATATGAACATGTACCGATGTGGTATTGAGGACTGCAAAAGCGGTCATTCCTGGGGACCCGCCGTCAGAGATCACTACATTATACATTATGTATTGGGCGGGAAAGGCTCCTTTACGGTTGGAAACACTAGCTATGAACTCAGTGGAAACGACGGCTTTCTGATATGTCCCGGCACCATCGTCTATTATCAAGCAGATAGTACCGAGCCCTGGAGCTATGGTTGGGTGGGTTTTAACGGCCTTAAGGCTGCGGCTTATTTGAAGCAGGCCGGCCTTGATGCACAAAACCCTGTTTTTAGATATGAAAAGGACGGCTTCCTAAGGGACTGTCTCATGCGGATGATCGATACCAAGCAGCTGACAAAGGGTAAGGAAATAATGCTTCTGGGGCTGCTGTATGAGTTCGTGTCTCAGTTGGTGGAAACAGCCGATAATAAGCTGCTTGGGAAAAATAACTCAAAGGAAGCTTACGTTAGGAAGGCCATGGACTATATTAGTATGAACTACTCCAGAAAAATAACGATAGCGGAAATAGCCCGACACATCGGTCTGGACCGCAGTTATCTTTATTCCCTCTTCCAGGAGTTCTTGAATGTTTCTCCGCAGGATTATCTGATTAGCTTCAGAATGGAAAGAGCCTGCGAGTTGATGCAGAGCGCCTCACTGAGCATCGGAAGCATCGCATGCTCAGTGGGCTATGAGGATCCTCTGCTTTTTTCAAAGGTATTCAAGAAGTTCAAAGGGCTTCCGCCCAGCGAATATAAAAGGGTTCACTTTTCGGCCAGCTAACTTTGCTATTTAGCACTGATTTATCTTCATAATAACCAAGCTTATTAGAAAGCTCCTGCCCTTGTGTTCAACAAGATAGAAGGGACCATCCCATATCAGATTTCATCTGGTTATGAGACAATCCTTCTAAATCGTTTGGCTCCGGACATCTTTTATCGGTAATCACCTGTCGTTCTATTTTGAAAGGTACTCCTGCACAGCCTCCACCACAAAGTTATGGTCTGCTTCAGCCGTGTCGGTAAGACCGGATACCGTGATTGTGCCCACAGGGCCCACATTCCTTATGATAATCGGGAAGGATCCGCTGTAGGGCGCATACTCAGCATTGCTAATAGGCCATCCGGGATCAATTTTTATCCCTCTTTCCCGATGATAAAGTCCAACATAGAAGGAGCTTCTTCCAAACCGATTAACTGCTCTGGCTTTCCCGGCTATCCAATATTCATTATCCACATTCGCCCCTTCAAGTGCATAGTAAAACAGCCTCTGTCCATTTCTGCTAATGTCAATGGCGATTGGATAGCTGTTCTTCTTCGCATTGTTGACCATAATCATTCCCAGCTGCAATGCTGTTTCATTGGTAAATTCAGAAAACTGCAAGGTATTCTCCTGCCTAATCAGTTCCTTCATAATCTCTTTGTTGCTGCTCATTCTTTTCACCTCGATAGTATATTGTGTAGCATTTTTTCAGCCGCCATTATTGTACTATTTCTTGCTTATCTTTTCCATGGCCTTTTTAGCATATGTATTATCAACAATATCCTCGTAAGAGGCCTCCTGTTTGAGCTCTCCCGCTGATTTCATTACCTCCTGCAGCAGTCCAAGCGCTTCCTTTTTCATTATCGGGTCAATACACCAGGTATCCTGCTCCTTGTAACGCTCTACCACAATGGTCAGCAGTTCCTTGTCTGAGTCGGGGAAGGAGTCCGTAATTACTTCCGCTACCTCCTCCGGCGAATGGGCATCCACCCATATCTGCCCGCGATAAATAGCATTGGTGAACTTCTGTATAATCTGCGGATTTTTTTTCATGTAGCTCTTATTTGCGTAATAGGCGGTATAGGGAATTTCTCCGCTATCCATTCCCACCGACGCCACTATGTAGCCTCTGCCTTCCCTCTCAAGTAGCGAGGCCACAGGCTCGAAAAGTGTTACATAATCTCCGCTTCCGCCGGTAAATGCTCCGCCCATAAGAGCAAACTGAACGCTTGTATCAATTTCAACATCCTGCCCGGGTATTACACCATTCTTCTTGAGCACATACTCCAGCGTCATTTCCGGGACACCGCCTTTTCTTCCGCCAATAATGGTCTTCCCCTTCACATTGCCCCACTCGAAATCCGGCTCGGCTTCTCTTCCTACCAGAAAGGAACCATCCCTTTTAGTTAGCTGGGCAAACACGACCGCATAATCCTCTCTTCCCTCGTTGTAGACATAAATGGCGGCCTCAGGGCCCGAAAACCCAATATCTGCCTGCCCGGACAGAACAGCCGTCATTACCTTGTCGGCTCCCTGCCCATTGAGCAGCTCTACGCTGAGACCTTCATCCTCGAAGAAGCCAAGATTGAGTGCGACATACTGAGGAGCGTAAAAAATGGAGTGTGTCACCTCGCTCAATTTGACCTTTATCATTTCCTTGTCGCCGCATGCTGCAAAAACCATAGATAAGCTTATGATAAGAGCGACAGCTATAAGCAGCTTAATTTTACTCATTGCATTACCCCTTCCGAACTGATTTTTCATCATATACCGCCTTTAGCACATGATGTGTGAAAGAAATATTGATTCATCTTATCGATGCGGTTTATCTATTCAATTTTGTCAGAAGTATATCTCCCATTTTTCATCAGCAGCTTTTCCAGATAAACCACGCCCTGATACATTAGTGCTGCAGCCGCAGACAGAATAAGGACTGTTGTCATGACAAGGTCCAACTGGAAGACCTGACCCCCGTATACGATAAGATATCCCAGCCCGGCTTTAGAAACCAGAAACTCTCCCACGATGACGCCCACCCACGATAGCCCGATATTGACCTTCAGGGAATTGATAATGACTGGTATGGTAGATGGCATAACCACCTTTGTAAAAACCTGAAGGCGGTTGGCGCCAAACGTTTTCACCAGCTTGATTTTGTCCTGATCAACCGCCAGAAAGCCATTTAGCACCTCAAGGATGGTAACAACCACTGATACGGTCAGCGCAATCATGATTATGGAGGCAGTCCCAGCTCCGATCCACACAATAAAAATGGGGCCAAGGGCAATCTTGGGAAGGCTACTCAGTACAACGAGGTAAGGCTCCAGGACCTTTGCCAGAAGGTTGGACCACCACAGAATAATAGCGGCCACCGTGCCAACAATCGTACCCAGCAAAAAGCCTACCACTGTCTCAAAGCATGTTACCCCAGTATGGTAAAAGAGCGTTCCCTCACTGTACAGATTTCCAATAGTTCTTGCAATTCTTGACGGCCGGCTTGTGATGAAAGAATCTATCAGCTTTAGCTCAGCCATGACCTCCCATAGAAGAAAAAACGCAAGAAGAATGAGAATGCGGGCAGATAAAATAAGTATTTTACGCTGCCTGACCTTCATTAAAAACTCCATATGTTCCTTTGAAATAGTGCGTTTTTTGTCAAACATGAACATCAAGATCCTTCCATATCTGATTGAAATAGTGCCTGAATTCAGGTGCTTCTCTGGAATTCATCGGCGTCCTGTTATCACAGCTCAGCTCGATATTGTAGACGCTTTTAATGCTCCCCGGCCTCCTGGTAAGCACCACAACCCTATCTGCCATGCTAATGCTCTCAGCAATATCATGAGTTACCAATACTGCTGTTTTGTTCTCCCTTTTAATTATCATGTAAATATCCTCCGCAACAGCCAGGCGGGTCTGATAATCAAGCGAAGAAAATGCTTCATCCAGCAGCAGTATTTTAGGGTCGGTGGCAAGAGTTCTAATTAGAGCAGCTCTTTGTCTCATTCCTCCTGACAGCTGGTTTGGATATTTGTCCTTGAAATCCGCCAGCCCATATGTATCAAGCAGTCTTGTAACAGAACCCTTTGTCTCAGGGTTCAGAGTGTGTGTGATTTCCAGCCCCAGCACAACGTTTTCCAGAATGGTCCTCCATTCAAAAAGGTGATCCCTTTGGAGCATATAGCCTACCTGATGGGAAGATCCGATAACCTGTTTCCCCTCAATGATTACCTGCCCTTCGGATGGCAGCAACAGCCCTGCTATCAAGGATAAGAGCGTCGATTTGCCGCAGCCGCTTGGCCCGACAATGCTTACGAACTCCCCTTCCTCCACTGACAGATTGATATTCTCAACAGCAGCTATTTCGCTATTTATGGAATGATATTTCATACTGAGATTATGTACCTTAACTACTGCACCCAATGGGTCAATCCTCCCTATCTTTCTTCCATGCTATACTATATGAATTGCAGCAAGGATTTGTTTTTGCCAAAGGAAAAAATATGCTGGCATTAGTGCGGTTGATTAAGTGGTAGATATTACCAGGCTCTTCACACCAAAAAAATTACTCCCCTTATCGAAGCTTATATAGACAAGCAGTATATATGAAGTGAAAATTTTATCAAATGCTCCTAAGACCTCCACCTCTATAGGCAGGGGATAAACAGATTCATACTTCAGTGGTGGGTTCAATCCCCCTCTGAAGGAGCATTCGATAAAATGCTCGCGGCGCGATACACACAAAACGCATAAGGAAGTCGCTAAAGCACCCGCGGTTTGGCGTACAATTCGCGCAAGCGCTCATTGAAATACTCCAGGGGGATTTGTGAAAATGAGACTAGCGCTGCATAAAGTAATTTCATTATTAATGATAATAATTCTGACAACGGCCATAATACCACAGACGGCACTGGCAGAAGCAAGCCACCAGCCAAGCTTGTGGGCAATAGAAAAAATTGAAGCCTGTAAGATTGCCGGCATAGTACCTGAAGACTTTGAAGCCAAGCCATACACAGAGAGTATTACGCGCAGGGATTTTTTTGAGCTTGTTATTAACACCTGCAGCCTGTATGGAGCCGACATACCGGAGCCGCCTGAAGCTCATCCCTTTAACGACACCACAGACACCTTTGTTGAACAGGCATACATGCTCGGCCTGACTAATGGCACCGCAAAGGGTATATTCAGTCCCGAGCTGCCTCTCACAAGAGAAATGGCTGCGACTGCCCTCTCAAAGGTTCGCATCCTTTTTGAAGAAGAGGAAGATTCCGTCTATACAACGCCGGAAGGCGTTATTGGCTATAAATTGCCTATGGACGCGCAGCAAGCCGAGTGGCTGTTGAACGAGTATTCCTCAGACTCAGATCAGGTATCCGCTTGGGCAAAGATCTATATGGCAGACCTTTATTCATTTGGAATAATAGCTGGTATCGGCAACAATAATCTGGACCCAAAAGGAAAACTAACACGGGAGCAAGCCGCCATATTGTCGCTGAACACGCTAGCTTTCTGTGATGAAGCCTTCCTCGAAGCATCGCAAGTAACATTCGTATTTGAAAAGAAGGAGCTCCCGGAGGAAATTCCCAGTGAGCCTATTGAAATAGTTTCTAAGGAGATCCCCACAGAAAAGACATGGGAGAATGAGAATGAAAGGATAACGGGAAACCGGAGCAAGGATCAGTTTGCCAGCAGAGGCGAAGCAGACCGAAACATGGAGGAAATAACAATCAGAGTCTGGAATCTGTCTGAATCAGGAGAAAAAATTACGGCTGCACAGACTCTTGTAGTCAACAGGAATTACGCCGAGGATGTGACAAAAATATTCGAAGAAATCTACAACGGCAAAGAAAAGTTCCCCATAAAAAACGTTTCCTGCTATTCCTATAGAGACGGCAACTCTCAGCATTCCAACGGCACAGCCATCGATATAAATCCTACGGAAAACTATTTTATTCTTCGAAGTGGTAAGATTGCAGCCGGCTCCTTCTGGGAGCCCGCGTCCAACCCCTATTCAATATCGCCTGATGGCGATGTGGTCCGAGCCTTCAACAAGTACGGCTGGAAATGGAGCCCGGATATGAACTGGCCTAATGGAAAGGATTACATGCACTTCAGCCTCTTGGGCATATGACCCGGCGACACAACAAAAACGTCCCCCTGTGTCATGTGTCTTGACAAGGAAATTTTTTCGTTTATAATAAATTAACATATAAGGTGAAAGTATAGTTATGAAAAGATACTATTGATAGACAATGAAGGGAAGAGTAGCTCAACAGTCTGGCTCCCAGAGAGTCGGGGATAGGTGGAAGCCCGGCGCAGGGGCTTTGAGTGAAGAACATCCCGGAGTCGCTGACCGAAAGAATCGAAGGTGATTTTAGTAGACTCAGCCGCAGATGGCGCGTTAAGCCTCAAACCATAGCGTTAATG
>JAAYBT010000054.1 GCA_012730015.1 Clostridiaceae bacterium | reverse complement strand
CAAATCAAGCAATTTATCTATAGTAGTATTTATGTTAACCGGTAGTAGTTTAATTTGTCCGTTTCCTACCACCATAAATGCCACAGGACATATACTTACTCCCGCACCACTTCCCCCTGCGAAGGGAAACTCACCCCCGTCAATGTGATCTTCCCGATCACTGCTTGAGTTGCCGTTTTCGTACTCAACATTTACCGTATAGCTATACTCCCCGCCGCCTGCTGCAAAACCGAAGGTAACCTTCGATATTGGAATAATCACAGTACCATCCGGCGCCTGCACCGCATCACCTACGATTGTGTTAACATCAACCATTTCCTTAATACTCTGCATTGCAGTTGTCATCAATGCTTCTATTGGATGCTGTTCAGCCACTTACTTCACCACCAATCACTTTTTTAGCTTTCATTTTAATAAGAAATTTCATGAGATATATTTTTCTCAACACAACAATAATATGAACTAATCTGACGTGAAATATGCAACTTGCCTCAACTTCAAAAATACTTTCGTTAAAGTAGGGCACGATAGCAACTTCTTTGCTCAAAAGCTCTAAATATCTTGAAAGCGTAGCCACAATTATACCCGCTGCCGACCAAATTAGCCCGCATATCAGGCCTGTCTGAGCGGCATCGCCTGTGCCTTGCTTCACGATTATATTCAACTGGATCTTTATTTTTTTCCTGTTCAGGTACTTTCTTATATCTTCAAATAGCTTCGCATGATCTTTAAGGTAAGCCTTGAGGCTCCTGTATTTCTCAAAAATGTCAAATGGGGTCAATTTCTTTTGCTTCTCAACCCCCTCACGCATTTCCTTGCTCTGTCCCTTTACAAGCTTAAACTTAATTTTCCCTTTCTCGGCATCAACCAGTGGGACCTCATACTCATACCTAATAACGCCCTGCTTGGTATAAAAGACAAACTTAACCCACTCGTCCTGCTTATTTCGTACATACTTAATGGCAGCCTTTATCTTAAGTCCGTACAAAAGGAAAAGTATCAGAAGTATAAAAAAAATAGCTATATAAAGCATGGGCCACCTCAATAACCATATCGTGGAATGCTAAAAAGCTATTATTTCCAATTTACTAAATTTAATTCCTTCTGAGCCGCCTCGAACCATGATGCTATTAATCTTTTTATAATTACTCTTGCTCTATTTGCTCTTGTTGCTCCAGCTCAGGCTCATCTTTTTGCCCTTGAACAGCTTGCACCTGTTGCACTTGCAAAGTTGGCTCCTTTTGCATTTGCCCAAGCTCCCGGCCTGGTTCCGCAGCATTCTGCCGTCCGTCCTCAGCTCCCAGCTGTTCTTCGTCAGGCAGCATATCCCCGAACTCTATGATAGGCAAATCCTTAATAGACCTGAATCCAAAGCTTCTTAAAAACTCTTCCGTCGTTTCGTAAATAAATGGTTTGCCCGGAGCGTCCATACGTCCGGCTTCCCTAATAAGATTTCTCTCGATCAGCCTGGTAATTGCACTATCCGAATTAACGCCGCGTATCATTTCTACTCTTGCTCTTGTGACAGGCTGGTTATATGCAATAATAGACAAGGTCTCATAAGCCGCCTGAGATAGAGCCTGTTTCTGTCTTGGCTCAACAAGCTTCCTTATATACTCATAATGCTCAGGTCTGCTACACAACTGATAGCATCCGTCAAGCTCCCTCAAAATGATGCCTCTTTTCGAATTCTGAACAGAAACAATCATATTACTTAGTAT
>JAAYBT010000053.1 GCA_012730015.1 Clostridiaceae bacterium | reverse complement strand
TCTAGAGATATTGAATTCAAATGCAGAAATTTCTCACCTGGAGCCAAATATCTCCTCCGAGGCCATCGGCGCGCTTTATGCCCCATCGGCAGGCATTACATGCCCATATGAACTGGCGGTTGCCGCCGTAGAAAATGCTGTCGAAAATGGCGTAGAGCTAAAGCTGCAAACTCAGGTAAACGACATTAAGCACATAAACGGTCTGTTTCATATCGAAACAAATAGGGGGACGGTTCTCTCAAAATATGTTGTTAATGCAGCCGGACTTTACTCAGATAATGTAGCGCAGATGGCAGGAGACCATGCTTTCAGCATTAAGCCCAGAAAGGGCGAATACATGCTTCTTGACAAGAGCCAAGGAGAAATTGTGAACAAAGTAATTTTCCAGACTCCCACTCCTTCAGGCAAGGGAATCCTTGTTACACCGACAGTCGACGGCAATCTTCTTATTGGTCCAACGGCATTAGATATTGACGATAAAGAAGATTTTTCGACAACTGCTGCCGGTATGAATGAAGTCACTCAGGGGGCTTTAAAGAGCGTTCCTGCAATAAATACCAGGCAAGTAATCACCTCCTTTGCAGGATTGAGAGCTGTACCCTCAACAGGCGACTTTATAATAGAATACTCCCCTAGTACAAAGCGATTCATACATGTAGCCGGGATAGAATCCCCCGGTCTGACAGCTGCTCCGGCTATAGCGGAATATGTGGCACAGCTGCTGAAAGGGGCTGACTTGGATTTCGTAAACAAAAAGGATAGCAAAAGCCAAAGAAAATCCATAGTCAGGTTTAGCGAAGCATCAGACGAAGAAAAAATGGATTTGATTAAAAGCAATAAGCTCTATGGCAATGTAATTTGCCGGTGCGAGACAGTTACGGAAGCTGAGATCGTCGAATCAATAAGAAGGCCCGCCGGTGCTACTAACCTCGATGCGGTCAAGCGCAGAACAAGATCCGGTATGGGCCGCTGTCAGGGAGGCTTCTGTACACCGAGAATTATTGAGATTCTTTCTCGGGAGCTGGCTATACCAATGGAAAACACGACTAAAAACGATAAAGACTCTCTTCTGCTGGATAGAAGAACAAAGGAGGTTGAATAAATGCGAGAAGCCGACCTTGTTGTAATAGGCGGCGGTCCGGCCGGAATGGCTGCCGCTGTTGAAGCCGCACGAAATGGCGTTGAAAAAGTTATTATTCTAGAACGAGACCACACTTTAGGCGGAATATTGCCCCAATGTATTCATAATGGCTTTGGCCTTCACCTGTTCGGAGAGGAGCTAACAGGTCCCGAATATGCAGACAGATTTATTAAGCAGGTAGAGGAATTGAATATAGATGTCAAGTTGAATACCATGGTGCTTGATATTACTCAAAGCAGGATTGTAACAGCCGTAAACAGCCAGGATGGCCTAATAAAAATCAAGGCCGGGGCAATTGTATTAGCGATGGGCTGTAGAGAAAGGACACGCGGGGCGTTGAATATTCCCGGGACGCGCCCTTCCGGTATTTATACGGCCGGGACGGCTCAACGGCTTGTTAATATAGAAGGGTATATGCCAGGCAAGAAGGTAGTAATCCTTGGGTCAGGTGACATTGGTTTAATAATGGCACGCAGAATGACTCTGGAAGGTGCGCAGGTTAAGATGGTATGCGAGCTTATGCCTTATCCGGGCGGTTTGAACAGGAATATTGTTCAGTGCCTGAAGGATTTCGATATTCCCCTCCGTCTGGGGCATACTGTTGTCAACATTCACGGCAAGGCTAGGCTTGAAGGGGTTACCATTGCCAAGGTGGATGAGAAGGGCAAAGCTATTGCCGATACTCATGAATTTGTTGAGTGCGATACCCTGCTGCTATCCGTCGGCCTGATACCGGAGAATGAAATATCGAGGGACGCCTCGATTACTATTGACGATGTAACGGCGGGTCCGTTTGTCAACGAAAGTGCCGAGACTTCTGTTCCGGGAATATTCGCATGCGGGAATGTGGTATATGTGCATGACCTTGTGGATAATGTCACAAATAATGGCTACATAGCGGGTAGGAATGCAGCCAGGTACCTTAAGGAAAGGGCAGGCGATACAGTAAAGGCCAATGCCAATATCCTACAGGTAAGGCCGGGGCAGGGAGTAAGGTGCGTTATACCCCAGCTGGTACACGGCAACTGCCCGGAGGATGTAACACTTTCCTTCAGAGTAGATGGCATTTACCGGGATGTCATGATAGAAGCCAAAGCAGATAATCAGGTCATAAAGTCTGTAAAAAAGAGAATAACGACACCCGGGGAAATGGAAAGCATTACACTTTCGAGAGAAATGCTGCAAAGTATTGAGTCCGGGAAGATTGAAGTGTGCTTGTCATCACTAGAAAGAAAGGGGGATTAGTAATGTCTAAAAACACGGAGTTAACATGTATCGTTTGCCCACTTGGCTGCAAATTATCTGTTCTTCAGGGTGAGGACGACAGTATCATTGAAATAAGCGGTCATAGCTGCAAACGAGGCCTTAGCTATGCGCAGACGGAATGTATCAATCCCGAAAGAGTCATCACTACAACCGTTAGGATAAGAGGCGGACAGATGCCGCTTGTATCAGTCAAGACCGATAAGCCGATTCCAAAAACACTCATGATGAAGTGTATGAAAATAATCAATAGAATTGAAGTAATGGTACCCGTTAAGGTCGGAGACACCATTTTGGAAAACATCCTTGAAACAGGTGCAAATCTTGTCGCCACAGGAAACGCAACATGATGAGAACTGTGCCCTTGAATAGAGAACTGTGCCCTTGAATAGAGAACTGTCCCCTTGAACAAAAGGGACTGTCCCCAAACTGATTGAGAGGACTGTCCCCGAGTGAACCTATCTAAAATAGTATCCGGGCTACTTTAGGCTTTTGACATAGTCGGCAATTGCTTTGCCGGCTAAAGCGCCCTGCCCTACAGCAACAGAAATCTGTTTGAAGCCGCTGGCACAATCTCCGGCAGCGAAAAGTCCTGGCAGATTTGTCTGTTGATTCTGGTCGGTCACTACAGTATTGCCCTGCGTCAGTATGCCTAGCTTTCGGGCAAAATCAATACTTGAAGCGCTCTCATATGCCACAAATACCCCATCAATTTGCTCGCTGGTACCATCAGCAAAAAAGATTCTCTCCAGAAACTCAGACCCATCAAGCTTAGATATCTGCCGCGTCTCCACCCTAAACTGTTTTGCCTCATCTTCATATTTACTGCTCATCTCCAGCTGCTTGCCATTAGTATAAATTGTAAGGTCCTTCGTAAACCTAAGCAGTTCAATTGCCTCGCTTATGGCATAGTCCTTGTTGCCCAGCACCCCGACCTTTAGATTGTTATAGAAAAAGCCATCGCAGGTCGAACAATAGCTGACACCCTTTCCTTCGAGCTTTACCAGGTTCTCGATTCTTATTGTCTTACTTGGCGCACCCGTCGCAAGCAATAGGGCTTTAGCGGAATATTGGGTTTTTACTGTTGCCACACTGAAATGATCATCTTTTTCGATGGAGATAACCTCATCGTCAACTACCTCTGCCCCAAGCCGTTTAACCTGTTTCTCTCCCTCTGTCAATAAATAACTGCCACTGATAGTCTCAGAAAATCCGAGATAATTATCAATTTTATCAGCCTTGAATAATTTGCTGTCATTTCCCCCGATAATAAGAGTTTTTAAGTTGAATCTAACTGTGTAAAGAGCTGCTGACAGGCCTGCAGGCCCCTTCCCAATAATAATAACGTCATACATGGCGAAAAATCCTTTCATATGTAGTCATTTGCCGAATATCCCAGAATCGGCCGAATTCACCGAAAACACTTAACTGCTTATGTAGCACTATATCATTATATAGTATACACCTGTTTGAGGGTGGGCAAACGAAAAAATTGTGTACAGCTGTAACAACAAGCAGTCATTTTTCATATTATGTCAATGAAGACGGTTTATGGCGCTGGGGAAATAATAGAAATATTTCTACAAAACTATTGTACAAGGAGGGATAGTATGTCAAACATTGAATGTCCCGGCAGGACAAACGATTGCACACTCCTTTTCTTTATCCTAATATTTTTACTGCTCTTCTATGATAATAGTGCAATCGGGCTTTTTAGGACAGGAAAGCTTTGCACAAATACATGCGGCAGAAATGACTCACTACTGTTTTTCATATTGATATTCCTAAAGCTCTTCTATTGCTGAACAAGCATTACAGCTCACCAGATGAATACCCAAGGAAAAGAGATAAGCTGTGGGAAAATAATGTAGTAACATTTATATGACGGCCTTCATAGAATATAGATAGAGTATGCTGCTATCCATATTTGCCGGAGGCTGTCTTATGGCTTTTTCTGATAATTTGTCCGGGGTTGTAAGAAGGATTTATGACGATGGACTTGACGAGGTTCTTGTCTTTGCAATAATTTTTATCATCATTCTCCTAACCGGAAAGGGATCTGAAGAGGAAGATAATCTGGGCATTGTGCCGATCGTGATTATTGCTGTATTCCTTTTGATATTCTATCTGACGAATAGGACAGAGGAAGGTCGGCCTCAATAGCAATCCATGTTAACAACTGCAATGCTTTCAAAATATGAGGAGGTAGATTCATGTCAAGTAATCTTAACAAAAAATTATCGGAACTGTTGGGGAAAATGGACGATAAGGTGCTGCAGACCAAGATTAACGCCGCTGTTGAAATGCTCAAAAACGGAGACAGCGATGACCTGGCCAAAAAGCTCAATAAAGTCAACAAGAATGAACTAATGTCGAAGCTAAATGAGATAGATGAAAGCCGGCTTAAGGATTTGAACCTAAACAAGGCCGAATTGCGGCAAAAGATGAGTAGCATAGACCTGGACGCCGTAAAGAAAATGCTTGGCGAAAATGGGCCTGAGATTATTGACAAAATTAAAGACATTATTGATTAGAATTTGAATATATTATTAGTGCCTGGGGTTTGGGGGGATTAAGTAATGAGTGAAGATCTTGCTAGGAAGATCCAACAAATTGCACAAGTTTTAAATCAGGAAGAGCTTCCCGATAACATGAAGGAGCTTGTAGCCTTACTGGCATCGTCCCTGGACAAAAAAACAGACAAGGGGGACGCTTCTCTCTCGGGGGACGGTTCCCTCGCTAATAACTGCGCGGATAGTAGGGACGGTTCTCTCACAGGAAGCCTCGTAGGAGACGGTTCTTTCATAGGGGACGGTTCTTCAAACATGAACAATTCTAAAGCCAGCGAAGAAACAGTACACGACAACTCTAATGTAAATTCTGACATGATAAATACTGCCAGGAAGGCCATGTCTCGAATTAATTCAACAAACGACCCCCGAATAAATCTACTCCAAGCGATAAAGCCTTTTATGAATAACAAAAGGCAGGGTAAAATCAGCAACTGCATCCAGATATTGCAGCTAGCCGGTTTAACCAGATTGCTTAACGATCATGAAAAATAGGAGAGGTGATCTGGATGCCTTATAGAAGGCCCATGACCGGTACAAAAAAATACATATCTCAATTCTATAATCCAATCCCCTCCTACTCAATGAATTACAGTGGGGCTCCCCTTAATAAGGAAAAGACCTTCTTCGGCATCCCGCTCCCCAATGAGAAGGAAGCACCAGGCATTAATGGCGCAAATGCCTGCAAAACATTCACATCTCCCCTATACGCTATTACGCGTTTCATACAAAAAAACATTAAAATAGAAGAAATCATCCTAATCGGGCTTATTATTCTTTTGCTCGACGAAGCTTTTGAAGATGATCTTCTTCTCATTGCTCTAGTTTATATTCTGCTTTTCTGAATAAATTTGATATGAATACAGAAAATAAGAACGGTCCTATAATTTGCAAAAACGAATTTTTGTAAGCTGTATTAATGTTGCAAAGGAGAAAACACAAAAATGCAAAAGAAATCTTTTTTTCTGATTTTAACAACAATATTTGTTACTATTGCTCTGCTCTTATATATGCACCTTTCAAGCATGCCTGAAAACAGCGTTTCTGTCCTTTCAGGATATGGCTCATCTGGCGAGGAGGTTTACAAAATACAGTCTCGCCTATTGTCCTGGGGGTATTACAATGGAGATGTAGATGGCCAATATGGCTATTTAACATATAGCGCAGTTAAGAACTTCCAGGCAAAGAACGGATTAGTTGTGGATGGAATAGCCGGCCCCCAAACCCTTGAAGCTCTAGGACTTCCAACAGGTGTGCAGCGAACAGGCAATCAGGATCAGGGCGGCAATACACAAGCAGATAGCGGCGATTTATATCTTCTTGCCCGGTTAATCCATGGTGAAGCGCGCGGAGAGCCATATGAAGGGAAGGTTGCTGTCGGTGCAGTCGTCCTTAACAGAACCAGGGATTCAAGATTTCCGAGCACAATTGCTGGAGTGATATATCAGCCTGGTGCCTTTGATGCTGTATACGACGGGCAGATAAATATACCTCCGGATGCCAGTTCAATTAACGCTGCCAGGGATGCTCTAAATGGGTGGGATCCCTCATACGGCTGTGTATACTATTACAATCCGTCCACTGCAACCAGTTCATGGATATGGACGAGGCAGATTGTCCTATCCATAGGCAAGCACAATTTTGCGATGTAAAACTATCTCACATTATCTACAGGCCCCGAGGGGTTCTTGTAAAAATGGACTAGGTAAACTGCCAGCGTCGTGAAAAAAGCCGTTGTAAATAGCCAACCTGTGACATAACGCAATATCTGGCTATCAAATGAATAGATTAAGTAAATCACAATGGCAAACACAATATCAAAAATCAGCAAACCAAGAGCCAAACGCCAGAACTTACAGTCGGCTATTGCCTTTCCGATCCTAAAGGGCTTCTCAACACCTGTTGATGCCGCAATATACCACATGTAAATATAGGCCGAAAAAAATGAAAGACACATGAAAAAGACCCCAATAGTCACAATGTCCAGGAAAGCAGCCGCAATAAGCAAATCGGGTTTTGTGGTCATCGCCGCTCTAGTAACAATGATAGCAGGAACGGATGAAATTAACAGGAAAACAGCTAGCAATAGAGAAACTAATGCTGTTAATAGAGCCATGGGGAAGAATTTGAAGAAATATTTCTTAATGCCCTCAGCAAACAGCCCTTTCTTGCGCTGACCTTTTCCTATACCATCATCTACTAAAAGCAAAAATCCCGGCAGTAGAAGTCCAATAGCTACAGAGCCTATCCCTGTAAGTGCTGCAAGCAATATGAGTATTGTCGGTATATTGTCCTGATCGGTCACCATATGTACAATAGAAAGAACACTGTCAAAGAAACCCCCACCCGCCATGTTGATTACCCCGATAATCATTGCCATAAGAGGAATGAAGGCATTGAAAATGGCTGCCGCCAACATAATCGAGGCAATTATTATCAATATCGGCGGCTGCTTGATGACAGCCCGAAATGTTGTCCTAATAATATTCATGCATGTCCTTCTTTCAATTTAATTCTTTGGCTCCTACATCATAAAGCTGTCACGATACGACTCTAAATTGTCAGTTTTACAGCGTTCGAATCTCCTAAACGCCCCTCATACTAAGGCTGATTCTCTTCTTAACAGCATCTACCGATAAGACCCTTACCTTAACAATATCTCCAACCGACACAACATCCATCGGATTTCTAACAAATTTGTCAGCCAGCTCGGATATGTGCACAAGACCATCCTGATGCACACCAACATCGACAAAGGCTCCAAAATCCGCCACATTCCTCACCGTACCGGTCAATACCATTCCGACCTTCAAATCTTCAATATCCAGCACATCAGTGAGCAAAATCGGCTTGGGTAAATCGTCCCTGGGGTCAATCCCCGGCTTCATCAGCTCGCTAATAATATCACGCAGCGTCGGAATTCCCACTCCTACCGACTGCGCAACATCTGCCAGCCCCCGCCTTTCAACCTCCTTCGGCAGGTCTGCCAATTTTCTGTCCTGTACGTCCTCAAGCATGTAGCCCAATAGCTTCAAAAGCTTCTCCGCGGCCGGGTAAGCCTCGGGATGAACAGCAGTATTATCGAGTATGCTCTTCCCATCACGAATTCTCAAAAAGCCTGCACACTGCTCAAAGGTCTTATCTCCAAGCTTCTTGACCTTCTTCAATTCCTGCCTGTTCTTGAAGCGTCCATTACTTTCCCTGTATTCCACAATATTTTTTGCAACTGCTGAGCTGACCCCTGAGACAAAGGATAATAATGATGGCGATGCAGTATTAAGGTCAACGCCTACGCTGTTGACGCAATCCTCTACTACCCCTCCAAGGGTCTCACCTAACCTCTTTTGGTTCATGTCATGCTGATATTGTCCAACGCCTATAGCCTTCGGGTCGATTTTAACAAGCTCAGCCAGCGGATCCTGAAGCCGTCTGGCAATTGAAACCGCGCTTCTGAGCGAAACATCAAACTCTGGAAACTCTTCCGCTCCAAGCTTTGAAGCCGAATACACAGACGCACCGGCCTCGCTTACCAGCATATAATAAACCTTTCTGGATGCCTTCTTCAGTAAATCAGCGACAAAAATCTCCGATTCCTTTGATGCCGTACCATTTCCAATTGATATTATGTCAACACTAAATCTCTCGATCAGCTTAAGAATAACCTTCTCAGACTCTTCCACCCTACTTTGAGGCGGCGTTGGATAAATTACAGTAGTTGCCAGGACCTTACCGGTATCATCTACAACGGCAATTTTGCAGCCTGTACGATATGCGGGATCCAAGCCCAGTACAACTCTGCCTTTTACAGGGGGCTGAAGCAATAGATTTCTCAAATTCTCGGCAAAGACCTTCATTGCCTGCTCCGCTGCCAACTCAGTCAGCTCATTCCTCACTTCATTTTCTATTGAGGGTGCGATAAGACGTTTATACGAGTCTTCAACAGCATTCTCAACATATTTCGATGTAATGGATCGATTTCTCTTCACATACTTTGCCTTCAGATACTCAGTAACCAGCTCATCGGGCATTTCGATATGTACCTGCAGAAAGGCTTCCTTCTCGCCCCTATTTATAGCCAATATTCTATGCTTCGCAATCTTTAATACAGGCTCCCTGAAATCATAATACATCCTATATACGGAGTCCTCCTCCTTGGCCGCCTTCGACACCATGGTGCCCTGCTTAAAGAACATCTCTCTGATAGCCTTCCTGCTTTCCGCACTATCAGCTACTTCCTCTGCGATAATATCCATAGCCCCGAGAAGGGCCTCTTCAGTATTGCTTACTCCCTTCTCCTCGTCAACAAAAGGCAAGGCGGTTTCATGGATATCACCCTGCAAGATATTCTGATCGAGCAATACCTTTGCCAGCGGCTCCAGCCCTCTCTCCCGCGCAATAGAGGCTCTCGTTCTTCTCTTGGGCTTAAACGGCCTATATATATCTTCTATTTCACGCATACTTTCACAGGCATCCAGTGCAGCTGAAATCTCGGGTGTCAGCTTTTCCTGTTCATCAATAAGCCTCTTGACATCATCCCTTCGCTCTTGCATACTCCGTAAATAAACCAGTCTTTCATGCAATTCTCTGAGTACCTGATCATCCAGCTCGCCGGTCAGTTCTTTCCTGTACCGTGCAATAAATGGAATGGTACAACCTTCATCCACAAGCTTAATTGTATTTTCAACCTGAAAGGGCTTAATTTTAAATTCCCGAATCAATTGAGCCGCTATATCCGCCATGCTTTTACTCCTTATTAATCTGTTCTATATTACTTCATGCCACCTTAGCTGCATTAAGTATCAGTCGGCATATTCTTCAGCACCTCGACACATTGCTACAATACTTGTGCCAGTGCTTCCAAAGAGTCAAACACGAAGTCCGGCTTCACATCTGACATCTCCAAATTCCGCAAGGATGTCTCACCTGTCAGCACTAGGATACCGGTTATTCCATTATTGACCGCAGTAGCTATATCCGTATAAAGCCTGTCCCCAACAAATACAAGCTCCTCATTCTCCATCCCGGTTATCAGCTTTATCATCTCAACCGTTTCTGCGAAGGGCTTCCCAAGGTACTTAGGCTTAGCACCGGTGGAAGCCTCCACCATCGCACACATCGCGCCGCAGTCCGGTATGAAGCCATCCTCCGTCGGACAATTCAAATCCATATGCGTTGCAAGAAACAGAGCCCCGGCTCTTATGAAGGAACAGGCACAAGACACTTTTTCATATGTCAATGTGGTATCGAAGCTCATCACAACAATATCCGGCTTATCATCCACCAGCCTGACTCCACTGTTAACAAAGCTGTCCCTGAGCAAATCTGTCCCAACCAGATAAACACTCGACTGCGCATAATTCTCAAGAAGGTACTTTATAGTGACATCGCCCGACGTTGCAATTTTTGCCTCCTCCACAAAGCATCCCATCCCGGCTAGCTTATCTTTGTAGAATTCACTGGTGCGAGAAGAATTGTTCGTAAAGAACAGGAAGTCCCTGCCCGTATTATGCAGCTTTTCAAGAAAACCCAAAGAACCATCAATCAGCTTGCTTCCAAGATAAAAGGTCCCATCCATATCCAGCACAAAAAGCTTTTTCTTTTTCAACTCAAGATATTTATCAGTCATATAATCTCCTGGTCAGTATTTCTGCGCACTCATCCATCCTTCCATTATCATAGCATAATTGCAGCAAGGTATACTTCTTCCTTGAATGCACCGCATTCTTAATAGAATCCAGAAATAACTCGCGGCTAATGCCCAGTTGAGCAGGGCTTGTAGGAGCCCCAATCTTTTCAAGCAATCCAGCTACATATGCAACCGAAGGATAGCTGATGCCAGCCGGAACCAGCTCGGCAACTAACTCATAGAGCATTGCAGTAATAACGGTGCCGACTCCGACGGAATTACCATGAAGCGGATGCTCCCTGCCTGCTTCAATAGCCTTCACATCCCAATAATGAGCAAGTATATGCTCCATTCCTGAAGCCGGTCTTGTTTCCCCGGCAAGCCCGATACATATGCCGGTCAGCAACAAAGCTTCGATCAGGCAGCCAATCGCATGTTCGTCTTTGTTAAACAATCCGCCGGTGCTTTCGACACATTTATCAACAGCCTTTTGCACCAGCCCGGCAATAGCCTCGCAGTAATACTCCCCAGTCAACGCGTTCGAAAGCTGCCAATCAGCCAATGCAGTAATCTTGCCAAGAACATCACCAAATCCCGCTTGAATCATTATCATCGGTGCATCTCGCATAACCGAAAGGTCTGCAAATATGGCGCTGGGATACTTCCCGGGAATACTAGTCTTCTTTCCGTTTATAACAAGAGCAGAGGTAACAGAGGCGTAACCGTCCATTGATGGCGCTGTTCCAATAATTGCATAGGGCTTGTTAGTCCTGAAACTGATAATGCGGGCGATATCATTCAACACACCGGAGCCTACTACAAGAATATATGAATCATCCTGATCCATCTCTATCAGGAGTCTTCCGATTGAGCTCTCGTCGGGCAATAAATCATGTGCTCCCGGCTCAAAGGTAAATGGATTCAGGTGAAAACCTTCTGCAATAAGCCGCTCAACGACTGATTTACCCAAGGCCTTGTTGGTGTTGTGATCAGATAAGACAAAAATCTTCCCATCACGATAAGGCATGAGTGTTTCAATAACATCCTCCATAACGCTGCCACTTCGCACGATCATTTTCTCTATATCAACACCATGGGGCCTCCCACAGGAACACTCGAAAACTGTACCCGGCATTTCTTCAATGCTCATGCTGAATATGTCTTTTATATCCTTGACCTTTTTATTGTCCATATCCTTGTCCCTTTCTAATAACTATGGTCATTGTCCATAATAAGCATTTGCTCCATGCTTCCTCAAAAAGTGCTTATCCAGCAGTTCATCCTGTACGGGCCTCATATATGGATTCAAGGTGCGTGATACATATGACATTTTGGCAATCTGCTCGAGTACCACGCTGTTATGAACTGCATCATGCTCATCCTTGCCCCAGGTGAAAGGTCCATGGCTTGCAACAAGTACGCCGGGCACCTGTAAAGGATCTCTGCCAATAAACGTTTCAATGATTACCTTTCCCGTCTCTGCTTCATAATCGCCCTTAATTTCTTCTGAATTCAAAGGACGAGTACAGGGTATATCCCCATAAAAATAATCTGCATGTGTCGTACCATAGCATGGTAGGCTCAACTGAGCCTGGGCCCATGCAGTCGCCCACATGGAATGGGTATGCACAATTCCGCCGATACCAGGAAATGCCCTATACAATGCCAAATGTGTCGGTGTATCCGATGAAGGCTTATATTTCCCCTCCACAACGTTTCCTTCCATATCCAATACAACCATGTGCTCGTCCTTCATATCCTCATATCGAACACCGCTTGCTTTAATCACAACAAGCCCCTTGTCCCTGTCTATGCCACTTACATTTCCCCATGTATAAACCACAAGCTCACGCTTAGGCAGCTCTAAATTAGCCTCCAAAACACTACGTTTAAGACTCTCAAGCATATGTCATCACTCCTTTGAGCAAAATTCGTACACATAAACTTTATCACACCTGCCACCCACAGTCCATAGTAGTTGGGGACAGTTCTCAAATAGTCATGGGTAGTCATGGGGACAGTTCTCAAATGCTGAACATAATTATGCTAATTTTGGTTCATAGAAGATCAAATGCGCTTATGGGACCTTTGATTTCCGTTATTTGTGTTTGTGGCAATACCACCTTTCTTGGGCTATCAACGATAAATTCAAGAGAAATGAATCAAGATTGGTTTTCTTTAAAGGAAAAATAAAAGGGAATGCTTCCCAAAAATTATATCATGCAGTGACCAGCATCATATGTTTTTCAAGAAACGTTCCCTATGTTATGAGCACTTCTCGTTTTTTAAGAACTGTCCCCTATTTGAGAACCGTCCCCTATATCGTGCCCATCTTTCCTATCAGCGGGATTTACCGCCCTTAGGACTAACAGATTTTTCAAAACGTCCTTCACCTGCATTCTCCCCCAGCTGGTCATTGCTGGCGGAAGGCTTACCCTTTTTATTTGCACTACTTGACTTTCCTTTTTTGGCCATCAGACATCCTCCTTTCATAATCGCAAATATTTAGCATCCCAGCTTGCTTGTTATTATTGAAACCAGGCCAAGCTAAATTTATTATTTGCATTTATATGAAAATTATGTCTGAATAATTAATATGCTCTTCTTAACTGTGCTCCACCCAATCAAAACTGCGACCGACTGCCTTTTCCCATCCACGCAACAGCTCCCGGCGCTGTTTCTCATCCATATTAGGCGTAAATATCACATCACTGTTTCTTTTCTCCTTAATCTCAGCCTTACTCTTCCACATCCCCGTAGCAAGCCCGGCTAAATAGGCAGCTCCAAGAGCGGTTGTCTCTGCATTCAAAGGACGGTAGACACGCTTCTTCAATATATCAGCCTGAAACTGCATAAGAAAGCTGTCACGGCTGGCACCCCCGTCCACATTAAGCTCCTCAATAGTAATACCGGTATCCTGCTCCATAGCCTTCACCAATTCGTAGCTCTGGTAAGCTATTGATTCCTGTGCCGCACGGATGATATGCTCCTGTTTAGTACCCCGCGTAATCCCAAAGATACTGCCCCGTGCGTACATATCCCAATAAGGCGCTCCAAGACCGGTGAAGGCAGGCACAAAATAGACTCCTCCGGTGTCCTTGACCTTTTTAGCATAATATTCTGCATCACGGCTCTCTCTAATAAAACGCATCTCATCTCGAAGCCATTGAATAACTGCACCAGCCACAAAAACACTGCCTTCCAATGCATACTGAGCTTTCCCGTCAAGTCCAATGGAAATAGTTGTGATTAGGCCATTCTTACTTTCACACATTGTGTCCCCGGTATTCATTAGCAGAAAACAGCCTGTTCCGTAAGTGTTCTTTGCCTCACCCCCTTCAAAGCAACACTGGCCAAACAAGGCGGCCTGCTGATCACCTGCTATGCCTGCAATTGGAACCTCTATTCCCTCTATTGATGCGTAGCCATAAACATCACTTGAATTTCGCACCTGCGGGAGCATTGCCCTTGGGATTCCAAGCTCTTTGAGCATTACTTCGTCCCACTCCAGCCTCTTTATATTATAGATCATCGTACGAGAAGCGTTTGTGTAATCGGTGACATGTACCTTTCCCCCTGTAAGATTCCAAATAAGCCAACTGTCTACCGTACCAAAGAGAATCTCGCCACGTTCCGCGCGCTCCCTGGCCCCTTGCACATGATCAAGAATCCATTTAATCTTTGTTCCGGAGAAGTAGGCATCGGGCACAAGCCCCGTAGCTTGACGAACATATTCGCTTAAACCTCTTGCCCTCAGCTCCTCAACTGCATCCGCGGTACGGCGGCACTGCCAGACAATAGCATTATATATGGGACAGCCTGTTTTTTTATCCCAAACAATTGTAGTCTCCCGCTGATTGGCGATACCAATGGCGGTAATATCGCTCACGCTGACTCCACTTTTGGCAATAACCTCCTCCAGAACACTCAGCTGGGATGATAATATCTCCATGGGATTGTGCTCAACCCAGCCTTCCCTAGGATAAATCTGGGGGAACTCCCTTTGGCAGATACTCACAATTTTCTGCTCCTTATCAAATAGAACCGCACGAGAACTTGATGTTCCCTGGTCCAGTGCCAGTATATATTTCCCCATATCTCTACGCCCCTTCTGTATTTGATAATTACATAGCTTATGCACTTATTATACATGGTTTTCGTGTAAGTAGATTGGCCGCATGCCGGACATACCTGCAAAAAAAGGACCTACAGGTCCTTTTACAAGCTTTATCAAACAGTATACTTTAATTTTCAACGTTTTCTATCGCACCATCGAGCTGTTCGGAGCCTTCCGTCTGTGTATTCTGCGTCTGTGTGCTCTGCGTCTCCACATTCTCCTTTTCGGCATTCTCCTTCTGTGAGCTTCCCTCATCAGCCTTTTCCTTCTTAGCATTCTTTTCAGCCCATTGAGCCGCTTCCCTAATCTTCGCCTGGTGCTTTGGATCAACCTTGTTATTATAGTGATTTCGGCTATTGAGGAAATGAATATCGAAAACTCCATCCATATTGTTGCCTTTAACCGCATCGAAGTTGGTACCGCGTTTATAGCCGCCACTCCTTGATGCTATCGTCTTATTCGCTTGATACTTGTCCATTCCCGCATGAGGGTAGCCCGTCATACAAGCGGCAATGTCATAACCATCAACCTTCACAATAACTGCTCTTCTTTCCCAGCTCCACTTACCACTGAATACTTCCTTCATAATAGCGGTATCGGCTTTTGTAAGCGTCTCACAATCAGCGTGATTAGAACCATAGGTCCTTTTAATATTGAAGCTTTTGCCCGTCTCTATGTCATATACAACGGCATTATCGCCCCTGCCCCAAATTTTCTCTACTACGCCAAACCACTTCAACATGTAATCATCCTGTGGCTTTATTTCAGTTTTTGCAGTTGACGCAGCTGTTGCTGCTTTTTCTACAGGCTTTGGTCCCTTGCCGCTTTTCAAATCACTAATCAATCCAAGTGTAGCACTTCCAACGATTCCATCAGCCGCATATCCATACTTATTCTGCAGCTGTGTAACCGCCGCTTTTGTCGCCGGTCCATAAAACCCTGTGGCATTTGTGTAAAGATAACCAAGCTTTATAAGATCCTGCTGCAATGAAGTAACATAACTATTCTCGTCACCCTCCTGCATCAGATTGGGATTGGGTAAAGCCTTATTTCTACCCATTATTCTATCCAGCAGTGAAAAAGTGTCTTTCCCCGCTATTCCGTCAACCTCATATCCATAATCCCTTTGGATCTTTTTTACTGCATTCTCTGTCAAATCCCCATAATATCCTGTAGCCTCTGACGAAAGATATCCCAGCTTTATTAGATCCTTCTGTAATGCCGCCACCTCAGTCCCCTCGGACTCCTTTTCAAGCACGACAGGCGATGCCGAAACAAAAGCCGAGCCAAATACCATGACAGCAACCATTATTGCTGCAACGCAGATTGTCTTTTTCGGTTGCATATGTAACTCTCTCCTTTCCACTTACGGGGTTAGCTGGCGGGTTAGGTAGGAAGAGACTACCCTTTACACTCTTATACAACAGATGCTTATAGCGAAGGCATCAGCAAGCTGTAGTCAAGTATGAATTCACCCCAATGATTAATCCCCCGTTCCCCTATATCTCATTTATAGGGAATTCAGTGTCGAGCGGTAGCGCCATATGCTGCATTTCTAATGAAGCACTTGGCTTGTCCGCATACAATAGATTAATTGTACCAAATATTACAATGAAATAAAACCCCTAAATATCTGGTATTATACAAAACTTGTGTATAGTATTCAATGAGCGCTTGCGCGAATTGCACGCCAAACCGCATTTTTGCAAGGCAAAATAGGCTCCGGGCGCCTTAGCGCCTTCCTTATGCGTTTTGTGCGTATCGCGCCGCGAGCATTTGATAAATATATCGTCCAAATATGTAGAAGTATGTAGAAGAAGGATTTTGGCCAACCCTATGGAATAATAAACTATATCGGTCGCAAAATAGAGATTGGAGTAACTATGCAGTCAATTACAGTAACTGAGAAATATGCTAACATGAAATTAGAAAAGTTCTTACTAGCAGCATACCCCGGCCTTTCCTTTAGCGCTGCGCAGAAGGCTCTTCGCAAGCGAGATATAAAAGCCAACGGTTGCAGGGTTGGTAAGGGTTATATTGTCATGCCGGGTGATAAGTTGGAAATATACATTGTTGACGAATTGCTTTTTGGAGGGGCAAATTGCAAGGTAAATAAATCCGCGCAGAGCTATTCCGTTCTCTATGAGGATGAAAACATAATGCTTGTGAACAAAGCCCAGGGCATACCTGTCCATCCTGATAAGGATCAATCCGGTGAAACTTTAATTGACCTGGTACGCAGGTATCTGCAGGATAAGGATGGAAATATCCTGAACAAGGCTCAATTCCAGCCTTCCCTTTGTCACCGCCTAGATCGCAATACAGGGGGGCTTGTACTCATAGCAAAAAATGAGACCAGCTACGGTATTCTTCTTGAAAAGTTGGAGTCCCGCGAAATAAAGAAGTATTATCAATGCCTTGTAAAGGGCAGGATGGAAAAGAAAGAAGCACTCCTCAAGGCATATCTATGGAAAGATTCGCACAAAAGCAGAGTATTTGTCAGTGAAGGAAAAAAGCCAGGCTCTCAGGAAATAATTACAGCTTACAAGGTCCTTGAATATGATTCGTTCAAAGATGTAAGCCGTCTCGAGGTCGAACTGATAACAGGGCGCACACACCAAATCAGAGCTCATTTAGCCTTCATCGGTCATCCAATCATAGGGGATTGCAAATATGGAACAAATTCAATAAACCGTTCTTTCAGCCTGAAGCAGCAGGCACTATGGGCATGCCGCCTCGAATTTGCATTTATAAAGGGAGGTAGGCAGCTCAGTTATTTAAACGGAAAAAGGTTTGCCGTAGATCCGCCTTTTTAGCAGGCAAGCAAGGATCGAATAATCCAGGCAGCACAATAGCTGTGTATCACATAATCACGTATCGTAAAAACCATGTATCATAAAGGTCGCGCACTACAACAGTCCAATATCGCAATCGCTGCGTATCGCAATCAGCGGCTGCCTGATATACAGAACAGCCGCCAGCAATTATTCCAATTCTTACTTCCCTATAAACTGCTGTACAAGTATCTTGCCGTAGGTTACACTATTTTCAATACCTATGCCGGTTACTTTAAATCCGGCATTCAAAATGTTATTCTTATGGCTTTCAGAGCTCATCCATGCTTTAAATGCTCCTTCAACCGTCTTGTTGCCGGCAATATTCTCACCCGCTGACTTAAACACATTGTCAAACTGCCTCATCATGTCAAAGGGCGATCCGTACTTAGGCGATTGGTGTGAGAAATAATTGTTATCCACCATATCCTTTGCCTTCATTCTTGCTACATTCATAAGGTTTGCATCCACTGTTAGGGGCTCCAGCTTTTTATCCGCACGTGCCTTGTTCACCAACTCCAACAGCTTCTGCTCATCTTCCGAAAGTGATGTGTTATTTGGAGAGGGGAGCTTATCCTTATCCTTTTCCTTGTCCTTGGGGGGCTTTTTTGCCTCGATTCCATCTTTTGCAACAGTAATGGCATCACCGTTTGCAAGCTCAATGTACCTACCATCCACCGCACCGACCACGCCGGTATCCGGGAAATATACCGCATACCAGTCCCCAAGCTTACCCATGACCGTTACAGCCTGCCCTTTTTCAAGCTTACATATGGAAGGATAGCTTGTGGATGGGCCTTCTCTGAGATTAAGCCTGCCGGCAGTTACAGTTGCGGCATCGTACCCAATCCTTTCAAATGCAAGCTGTGTAGTGGTATTGCTACCATCGGTCGACGCATAACAGGTCGTGGAAACAATGAGAATACACAACACCACTAAAACCATTTTCTTTTTCATACTATTACCTCCAATTGTCAATTCATGCAAAATCATTTGATTTATACTGTTTATAGTATTAACAAATATTTTTGATTTATTTGCATAAATGCGATATGCAGGTAATAAATTTTCATTTTCTTCAGTGAACCCTTCTTTTCCCTTCCAACCTACTGTTTCTAAAGAATAGAGCGATATCCGCAGATACCATTAATAGGTTGAGTATATACAGCAAAACGACCCAGTCTCTGCTATAAATCAGCTTATGGATAATACCCGACAGATACCCAATCACTATAACAATCAGGAAAACAACACTCTTACCCTGTGTCTGCTTTGAGGTGTATGACTTGTAGATGGAAAATGGCCAGGCCATACCGAAGCAAAGCAGCATTATTATCTCGAATACGCTCATCTTACATCTCCTCTATAGGCCTTTTACGATGTAACATATGTCGACTTGCTTGGTTAAACCTTATCAAGGTTACATCGCCTAGCCTTCTCTATGTTCATTACTTTACCACAGATATCTGCTAGTAAGCCTTGCCCCAGTATACAAGATGCTTGGCTTCCTTCCCGCAGCATATACATTTATCGGAAACTGCCTCTTCGTCAAAGGGCATGCAGCGTGACGTTGCTCCGGTTTTCTCTTTTATTGCCTCCTCGCAGGCAAGTTCCCCGCACCACATTGCCTTTATGAAACCGGGTGTTTGGCTAACAATCTTCTCAAAATCCGCAAAGTCTACAGTCGTATATGTTTTCTCATCTCTGAGTGCAGTTGCCTTGCGCAACAGATTATCATGTATGGAATTGAGGAGCTCAGGTACCTTTGTCTCAATTTCATCAATCGAAATAAAGATCTTCTCCCCATTATCCCTTCTTACCAGCACAACCTGCCCCTTCTCAATATCCTTAGGTCCAATTTCCAGGCGGACCGGTACACCCTTCATCTCATATTCGCTGAATTTCCAACCCGGTGACTTATCGGAATCATCCATTTTCACTCTAACAATATCGGACAATCTATCGCAAATCTCCGAAGCCTTTTCAAGAACACCTTCCTTGTGCTGTGATACAGGGATTACAATAACCTGAACAGGTGCGATTCTCGGCGGCAAAACCAGCCCGCTGTTATCGCCATGCACCATGATAATACCTCCGATTATACGGGTTGACATCCCCCATGAGGTCTGATGCACGTACTGAAGCTGGTTGGACTTGTCGGTATACTGTATGTCAAATGCTTTGGCAAATCCGTCCCCAAAGTTGTGCGATGTGCCGGATTGAAGAGCTAAGCCATTGTGCATAAGCGCTTCAATGGTGTAGGTTGACTCTGCTCCTGCAAATTTTTCCTTCTGCGTTTTTTGCCCTTTTATTACCGGAATAGCCAGCATATTTTCACAGAACTCGGCATATACATTAAGCATTCTAATTGTTTCTTCCTGTGCCTGCTCAGCAGTCGCGTGCGCTGTATGCCCCTCCTGCCACAAAAACTCGGTCGTTCGCAAGAATGGTCTTGTAGTCTTTTCCCATCTGACTACTGAGCACCACTGATTGTAAAGCTTAGGCAGATCTCGCCATGAGTGGATAACATTTGCATAATGATCGCAAAAAAGAGTTTCGGAAGTCGGCCTTACACAAAGTCTTTCGGCAAGCTGTTCGCTGCCGCCGTGGGTTACCCAGGCTACTTCGGGAGCAAAGCCCTCTACATGATCCTTTTCCTTTTGCAGTAGCCCTTCGGGAATAAACATAGGCATATAGACATTTTCATGTCCGGTTTCCTTAAACCGGCTATCCAGTCCCTTTTGAATGTTCTCCCAGATGGCATAACCGTAAGGGCGAATAATCATACAGCCTCTTACACTCGAATAGTCAACCAGGTCAGCCTTTTTTATGACATCGGTATACCATTGAGTAAAATCCTCATTCATAGAAGTAATTTCTTCAACTAATTTTTTGTCCTGCGCCATAATAACAACTCCTTTAAATTAATAAATCTCTATGACTATAAATCACTGTCTCCAGCATTAACAATATCCATGCTCAACATAATACACTTGCTCTCTCCTGCATTCAGAGCATCGAAGCCCACTTGATTTAACCGATATTCCGGGCTTAATGGCTATAAATAAAAACGCCCCTGTATAAACACACAGGGACGAATCATATCCGCGGTACCACCCAATTTGGATAACCCAACTTATCAAGCCTGTATCGCGGCTCAAACGGCTGTCTCATCGACAGCATCTCGGGGGTGGGAAGAAAGGTTAGCCCTTTCGCATTCCCGTCATCGACGTTTTTATATATTAAAAGCCAGTATATCACAACCTTGCGAAGCTGTCAATAGGTAGCAAAGCCCAGGCACGGCAAACGCATGAATTTCATCCATACCCAGAAATCCCATTGAGATTTTTTAAAATATGCCATTTCAACACACATTATGAGAAAGGAATATTTTATGTGGCCCCTGAAATTACTAGGATATGCTACAAGACGCGTTTCAGGGTAATACTTAAGCAAAGCCGATTCCTGTCCTGCCAGACAGTAAACTGACGCTATCAATGCGAACTTCCCATTTGTAAAAAATCTGAATGAGAAGTATAATTAATAGTGATCAAGAGAGACCAGGCTGATGGGCATCCCTTTTGATGGAAACCGTCAGGCTATGTTACACTTTGATATAGCATGGTGTGAAAGATAGCATATGAAATTTACCGATAGGGTTATATGTTTTGAATGAACCTCGAACAAAGTCAGGAGTCGTTGCAGGAGATTTTGATATGTCAGATCTGAAGGTCAGAAGAAAAGGATACTTATCAATACTGATTTCATCTTTACATAATCTTTTGAGCGCGCAGGAGATGCTAGCGCTTCGTAATATAAGGAAAGGTTATCTGAAATACTTTTTTGC
>JAAYBT010000276.1 GCA_012730015.1 Clostridiaceae bacterium | reverse complement strand
TTGCGGGATTAACTCAGTGGTAGAGTGTCACCTTGCCAAGGTGAAAGTCGCGAGTCCGAATCTCGTATCCCGCTCCAAGCATAAAGCAGTGCATGAAACTGGATGGAAGAGGTCTTGTAAAAAGGCTTCGCGAATCCAGTTTCTGGTCTCTGCAGTATGGCGCCATAGCCAAGTGGTAAGGCAAGGGTCTGCAAAACCCTTATTCCCCGGTTCGAATCTGGGTGGCGCCTCCAGGTTAATTAAATCGGCTTGAACACCGACCTGTAATGGGGCCGGCAGTTCAAGCCGATTTTGATTCATGTAGAGCTGTTCAAGATCTCACTATAGGCAAAGCACCTGGTTAAATGATCATTGACTATCCCTGTGGCTTGCATGAAGGAATAAATTATGGTCGAGCCTACAAATTTGAAGCCCATTTTTTTCAGGTCCTTGCTTATCCTATCGGAGAGAGGAGTTCTTGTTGGGATGCTATTGTGGCACTCCCAATGCCCTGTAATGGGCTTAAAGTCAACATATTCCCATATGAATTTGTCAAAGCTTCCGTATTCCTCTCTGACTCTTAAGAAGGCTTTGGCATTACTGACTGCTGCGTTAATCTTCAGGCGATTTCTTATTATCTTCTCGTTTGCCATGAGTTCTTGGATTTTCTCATCGCCGTAAAGGGCAACCTTATTAAAGTCAAACCCATCAAAAGACTGCCTGAAGGCATCCCTTTTATTTAGCACGGTTATCCATGCAAGCCCTGCCTGCATGCCTTCTAAAATAAGCATTTCAAACAGTTTGAGGTCATCATGTACTGGGCGCCCCCATTCATTATCATGATAGGCTAAGTATATGGGGTTATTTTCTGGCCAGGAACATCTCATTTTCTCTTTCATAATGCTTGTCCTCCAATTAATTAATATCTTCTTAAATAATACTAGCAAACTTAATATGAAAAGTGTATATCCGAAAATACTCTTTTCAGTTAGCTTAGTGATAGTTACTGCCTGTAACAAATGTATTGTATAGCTTCTATTGTGACAACAGTGTGTCATATTCCGCTACTTATATATTGCCTCCATCACTTCAATGTAAGGACTACAACTGTGTTGCTTTTTTCAGATAGATTTCCGGATTGGTCATATGCTCTCACATAGTAAACACCCACACCAAGAAAAGAGGAATTCTTGACTGTGCGGGTGGTTCGGGTGGAGGTGGCCACCTCAAGGCCATTACGGTACAATTTGTAGCCTTTGAGCTTTACATTATCTTTTGAGGCATTCCACGACAGGGAAACGGAGGAGCCCTTCACTGAGTTTACCTTCAAATCTGTGGGCTTAGTTGGAGCTAACGTATCATTTAGCGTCGTTACCCTTAGGCTTGTGCTGGCCGCTGATCTCAAGCCCGAAGAATCAACTGCCTTTACGGTATAATTCATGCTTTGACCGGGGAGCAGCTTTTTGCAAACATATGAGGTCTTCCTTGGGTTACCTACTATTTCGCCGTCACAGTACACCTCATACTTCTTTACCTTCACATTATCCGTCGAAGGGGACCACTGAAGTGCTACCTCAGATTCTGTCACAGAGCTCGCCTTGAGTCCTGTCGGCATACTCGGGCTACTGGCATCCTCCTTAGTGGCGATAGATATAGATTCACTGGAAGACGAGTTTCCGGCTAAATCAAATGCCTTAATCATGAAGCTATAAGTAGTGCCCGGGGATAAGCCCTTGCAGGTAAAGCTTGTCTTTGTGGTTGTGCCCTTTTTTGCTCCGGACATGTATATTTCATAACGCTTGATACCAATATCGTCCGAGGCTGCCCTCCAGCTCAGGTTGATAGTAGTGTAGGCAAGGGAGGATGCTGTAGGTTTACCCGGAGCAGAGGGCGGCTGGGAATCTGGAACTGTAGAAACAATCAACGCCTCACTGCTATTTGATGTGTTGCCTGATGCATCATATGACTTTATGGTATATATGTACTGCTGTCCCGGAACAAGGTTTTTGTTTGTGTAGGTATTCTTCTTAATGGTTACAATCTTTCTACCGTCTCTGTACAATTGGTATCCTTTTATGTTGACGTTGTTACCTGGCTTTGTCCAGCTTAGGCAGATGGATGTGTGAGTCCTGTTTATTGCCGAAAGGCCTGCTGGCACCGGCAGTGCTTTGCTGCCTGTCTGTGCTTGGCTTATGGCTGCTTCACATTGGGTGCAAAGAACCTCTTGAGCTTCACAGCAGAATTGTCCTGATAGACAAAGACACAGTATGAGTGTGGCTGCGGTTTTAAGACAAATTTTTGATAGCTTCATGATTTATCCTCCAAAATACTAATATTATATGGGAATATTCGCCATATAAAGTATAATATAGTAAATTACACAGCCTGTCAAGAACAAATGTTCGCATTAAATCATAATATCTATTGTATTATGATTTATAAATGTTAATATATTAGTAGACTATAGAAAATGAACTAACTTCTGGAATAGCGGGGGAGCGCATGTTTAAGAAAAAAATACTTATTATTGACGACACAGAGCTCATGGTAAAATTGGTTACAGACATACTAACGCAGGAAGGCTATGAGGTGGTGTTTGCAAATAATGGAGCGGATGGCATCCAGATGATAATGGCTCAGAAGCCAGATTTAGTGCTGCTTGATGTTATTATGCCCGGGCTTGATGGTTTTGAGGTTTGCAAGCTACTCAGGGAGGACGAAAGTAACAACCTGATACCTATTATAATTCTTACGGCTCAGGGAAATGAAGATGATAAGCTTACGGGTCTCGAGCTCGGAGCGGATGACTACATAACAAAGCCCTTTAACCCTCGAGAACTAGTCAGCAGAGTCAAAAATACGCTGCTGCGAATCCAAAGAAACAGGTGGGCTAATCCATTAACCGGGCTGCCGGGAAATAATGAAATACATGCGGAGATTAATTACAGAATCGCGAATGACGCTTTGTTTGCGGTATTATATTTGGATATTGACAATTTTAAGGCCTTCAATGATGTTTATGGCTTTGGCAGGGGAGACACGGCGATTAAGATGATTGCGGATATCCTTTCGGACATAGTACCTGCTTTTGGCTCTAACAACGATTTTGTCGGTCACATTGGAGGAGACGACTTTGTGGTTATCACCGAACCCAAAGATGCAGATGAAGTCTGCAAAAATATTATTAAGGAATTTGACGAAAGAGTGCCGGAGCTTTATTCTAGTCATGATGCTAAAATCGGATATATTAGCACGAAGGACAGAAAAGGTGATATAATGAGATATCCGATTATGACTCTCTCCATAGCGGCCGTTTCCAATGAGTTTAGGGTCTTATACAGCCCAATACAGGTTGGAGAGATAGCAGCGGAGCTTAAGAAAAAGGCGAAGGAGTATTCAACAAGCGTGTATCTTAAGGATATGCGACATCAAAAGCAATAGGAGATGTGGTTATGAAACAACTGATTAAGGTTGGGGCGAGGTTATTATATGATTATGCGATAATTTTGATTGTTTTCATTGTTTTTTTATATCCCTTTATAGGCTTAACAGGTGAGAGCTTTCCCAAATGGCTTCCTCTGTACAGTTTATTATTATTTGTCTTATTATTTCTT
>JAAYBT010000275.1 GCA_012730015.1 Clostridiaceae bacterium | reverse complement strand
TGCCCGGCAATCGGAATTGCCACTATGGCAACACCCAGGATTAAAAGTATCATCGAAAGCTTTTTCATATATTTACACTCATACTCCCTCTATATGCAGCTCTATTTTTTACCTAAAGGCTTTTGCTCACCTAATGTATACCCTCATTTCCCCTAAGTCATATCAATAAGGCCATCTTTCAAAACAGCCATCCCATTCTCATAAAACAGCCGCTCCGCTACAGCCTTTCCGAATTTCCTCTTAACCAGCCCTGCAGCTTTGCTCAACTCGGTGGTCCTGGCATTATTGCTGTGTGCGTCGGAGGCAACAATATGTCCAGTCCCGTCAGCGGCTACCGCCTTAAGCATCTTCAGCGTCATGTCCAAATTTCTTGAGTCGTCATCCAGCCCGGGAATAATATGTGAGTGAATATCTACAAACAAAGAATACCTCCTCAAACGATGGTAGAATAAAAAAGGACGCCTGAACAAAGCCAGGAATCCTTTATCAGCTTAAGCTTTTTATCTGCCTTACTTTGCAGGCGATTTCCTAAATGAAATAAGCAATGCCACAACTATAAGCAGCGCCCCTGCAGCATAGAATATTTCAGCGGGAACACCACCGGTTTTTGGAAGTGCTTCCGCCATTGGAGGCTCTTCATCTAGAATATCAATGACCACAGCAGACGACCCCGATTCACCGTCGGTCTCACCGTCATCCTCATTATACATATCTCTAGTAACATTATTCGCCTGCCCACCCGGCAACTGATCTGCCTGAATATCAGTGGAACCTGTTTCCTCTTTATCCGTAGTACTCGTATCCGTAGTCGCAAAACTAAAGCTTCCAATCAAAAACACAAGCGATAATGCCAATATCAGACTAATTGCTTTTTTCACAAAATCACCCCTCACACCATCTTAACCCATACTACAAATCAAACCCGTGTCACAATTATATATTATATGTTAGAATTATGCAACAAAAACTTCTCTTTTTGCTTTTCCGCACGTTTTCTTACATAAGGACTCAGTCCAAGCTTCGCATCATGTCTTCAGCCTCGCTTAAATAGCCTGCTAATCCCTCACTATGCTCATATGCAGAAATAATTTCCTCGGAATCCCTGTCCTCAGGCTCTTCTATGCCGGATTTGTGCAAATAAGGGTTCCTGTCTATTTCCAGACATTCTCCAAGCAGCGTCCTCGCCTTCTCAAGATCTCCCTTATCCTCATAATAACGAGCGGCGTCCACATAGCTTGCAGCCAGAAGCCTATAGCATTCGGCATTATATTTCTGACATGTAACCAGTTTCCGGGAAAGCTCCAGTGCCTCAAGCGGCATATCTGAATCAAGATAGATGCGCACCAATCTATTCATATGTGCAGGATAGTTCCTATTACCCTCCACACTCTTTTCACCGGCTGTCCGGGCATTTTCAAGCCAAACCCGCCTATACTCCTCATTACTCGTGTTTTTTGCATATGTATGGTAAACAATTGCAAGCTCAAAGATATAATTGACATTGGAGGGATCCAGCCTGTTAGCTTCCTCATAATACATTCTCGTATGTTTAATATCTCCCTCCTGCCTATAATCAAAGGCAATCTGGCTATTATATGCTCCGACAAAGAACAGTCCGTTGATAGAAAATAAAGCAGCGCTGCATATTATAAGTACTATCTGGGCTATATTTCCCGATGTCACAGCCCTAAAGCGGTCTATCAGAGGCAGCCTGCTCTTATACCCACCAGGCGCACCAGCTCCACTCACCGCACCAGCTCCGCTCACTGCACCAGCCTTTTCACCCTCTGCTCCTACCGAGCCTTTGCCTGCCGTTTCCGCCCTTTCATCTTCTCCCTCAGGCAAGCTAACCGCCGAGGTGGCAAACATGACCCATAACAGAAGCATTAAGGAAATATAGGTCAGATCAAAGTCAACGGCCGCATGAGCCGCAAGTGCCAGAAACCCGCAAAGCATCCCGGCACCATAAACCTTCAACCGGCTGTCCCTTGCCCTCAGCCAGGAAAAAAGCGCGCCAACACCTGAGAAAAGCACCAGAGCCGTAAATGACAAAAATCCCAGTATCCCATTTTCCACAAACAGCTGAAGATAGTGATTATGAACGGTCTTCGCCGTATAAAAAAAGTCCTGAACACTCTGGTACATGGCCTTCCAGCCGCCGGCACCCAAGCCGAAGACCCAATTGTCCGCAATCAACTTCAAAGCATCCTTGTCAAATATCAACCTATATAATACATTCTTCTCCTTGAAGCCCGACCTGAAAAGACTGGCCACTCTGTTCACAATCACAGCTGGCATAACTGAAATAACCTCGTCCATGAAAACAATGACCAGTATTACCGCAGCCACTGCTACTGCCGCAAACACAAGCACTGAGCCCTTTGGCATGGAAACCTGCTTACCCCTGGTTATAAGCTTTTTCAGCAAATGCAGCAGCAGCCAGGAAAGAGCAGATATTGCAAAGGAAATGGCCATCCATTTAGCTGCATTAAAATTGTCATGGGCAGCCGTACTCACATTAAAGCTCCTCATCACGATAAAGCCGGGCACCATCATACAAGCAAACGCAACCAGACCGCCTACCCTGTAGCCCTTCGGCTGAAGCAGAAGCAGCACCGGAAGGAGAATTGCAACAAGATAGCCTCCCCTTGAGCCGGTCATAAAAAAGGCCAGCAAGATGATATTCCCTGCTCCCACCAGAAGTGTTCTGGCAAGAGTGTTCCTTGATGCATTTATAATCGTTATGGCAAAAATGCCGCATATCAAAAAATAAACAGCTGCCGTATTGGCATATTGGAAGGTAGTTCCGACCCTGTTGCCTTCAGCAAAAACCTGCCATATGCTGAATCTTCCTGTAAGAGACATCAAGCCGACTACTGCGGCAACAAAACCCACAAGCACTGCCGGCACCATAATAGACTGCATAAATTGCCGCTTTTTGTCGTTAAAATAGTCATATAGGACAATAAACACTATAAGCAGTACTGCATACAAAAACAGATGCTCCAGATTCTCTCTTGGATTCAAGGCTCTCGCAAAGCTCAAGAGCACAGCCGCAATTAGTAGAGTACCAAGAGATATGAATAGCCTGTTAATCCTAATAGGTTCCTTACGGGCCATTTTAAGCAGAAAATAAATAGCCGACAGCAAGGCAAGTGCGGCCAGAAATCCATATTTATCATAGCTAAAATATAGTCCTCTGAAGAGTACTGATATGGAGATTAGAATGATGATCCCATAAACAATGACTTTTTTCATTAAGCACCTCGCATTATTTTCGTCCAACCAATCGTTGTAGTCGTGTTAGCATATGACGTATCTTTGTCAACATGCGCAGGATTACAAATCTGAACGGTCGGGCAAGCAGCCATAAGGAAGAAATGATTCTGTAATCAATTCTGCTGCACAATATTGTTTTATTTTTCCTAACAACCGC
>JAAYBT010000052.1 GCA_012730015.1 Clostridiaceae bacterium | reverse complement strand
GTGTCTTACCGTGGGAGGTCTCACGGACATATGGAGCGAATCTGCGAGATATGGTTGAAACAAGATTTACCGTGAGAAGTCAGCAGATACCATATTAGTAACGCAGTCGACGGCGTTGCGAAGGGTTGAACCCAAGGAAGTGTTAAGTAAATGAATGTTACCAAAATTGGGACAAAAGAAAGCAGAAAACCTTGCTGTGGCAAGGGCTGGCCGCAAAAGGATAGTGCGGAACATGAAAGATATGCGGGAGCGCTTACTGACAAGAGGATAACTGAAAACAACAGCACTAATGCCGACAGAAAAGAGGATGGGCTTTTAGAGGAAATCCTAAGCGCCAGTAATCTTAACAGAGCATATAAGCAAGTTAAGAAAAACAAGGGTGCACACGGAGTCGATGGGATGGAAGTGGAGTATCTTCTGCAATATCTCAAAGACAATGGGGATGAACTTAGAAAGTCTATTCTGGACGGAAAATACCGTCCTAATCCTGTCCGAAGAGTAGAAATACCAAAGGACAACGGGAAAATGCGACAGTTGGGCATACCAACTGTAGTAGACAGACTAGTGCAACAAGCAGTAGCACAAATACTGTCACCTATCTTTGAACCTCAATTTGCTGAAACCAGCTATGGATTCAGACCAAAGAGAAGTGCACATGACGCATTGAGAAAGTGTAATGAGTATGCAAATCAAGGCTATACCTATGTTGTAGATATGGACTTGGAAAGGTTCTTTGATACAGTAAACCAAACTAAAATGGTGGAAATATTATCAAGAACAATTAAAGACGGGAGAGTCATATCTCTAATACACAAATACCTTACTGCCGGTGTAATGAACAGAGGTAAATATGAGGAAACTAGGCTTGGACTTGTTCAAGGGGGAAATATTAGTCCTTTATGCAGCAATATCATGCTGAATGAACTTGACCATGAGCTAGAACGAAGAGGAGTCAGGTTCGTAAGATATGCGGATGATGTAATTCTTTTTGCAAAGACAAAAAGGTCAGCGCAAAGAATAATGGAGCATATATTACCGTACATTGAGAACTACTTACAACTCAAGGTGAACAGAACAAAAACAGAGGTTGCATACATTGGGGAAATCAAATTCTTAGGATATGGATTCTATCCCTCAAATGATGGAATCAAATTCAGGGTACATGCAAAAAGCATAAGCAAAATGAAAGCTAAGGTAAAAGAGATTACTTCAAGAAATAACGGTCTCGGATACGAAAAGCTGAAACTTAAGCTCAAACAATTCATAACAGGGTGGGTGAACTATTTCAAACTCGCTGATATGAAGAAACTAACCAAGGCCATCGACCAATGGCTAAGGCGAAGATTACGCATGTATATCTGGAAGAGATGGAAACGTATCAGAACAAGGTATGCAATGCTCAAAAGGCTTGGATTGGAACATGAAAAAGCATTTATGTTTGCATGCACTAGAAAAGGCTACTGGCGGATAGCCAATAGCCCTATTTTAAATCTTACTGTTACGGACAATCGGCTTAGAAAGTCCGGCTACACGTTTTTCACGGATTACTACAAAACTGTCAAGGTGTAAACTTGGGAACCGCCACTTGCGGAACCGCATGAGTGGTGGTGTGGGAGGTCGGTAGATAAAATAATTATCTACCTCCTACCCGATTCGATGTAATTTTATATCTTCTTAAATTGCCGGAGCATGGCTGAATATTCTTTGATTTTATTTATATCATCTGAACTCAATACTTCTAAATCGATACAAAGAATGTTGAAATAGTCAGGTTTTCAATAAATGAAATCAAGTACTTTAATGCGGTGTTCATGAGTTGTTAAATAATTCAAAGCAAGTTTTTCGATGATTGACAAACGATGAGTTTATAGTAAAAATAGATAGACAGTAAAAGTTGTCTGTATCAAATTATGGGCAGCTTTTCTTTTTAGTGCTTATTCGTTAAATATTGACAATCCTTGCACAATATTAAATAATAGCAATTAGGGGGAAAGTTTGCTATTCCATATAGCTATACTGTGAAGTTCATATTGCATGATATAAAGTTTGATTATAGCAATAATGGGAAGTTTATTCAATTAAATGAACTAAAGAGCGGCATTAGGATTCGTGGTATGTTTACCACAGGATGTAAATTTATGCTAAATATAATGTTTTAGACATATGGAGAAAAGAAATGAGATTAGTTTACATGGCCATTAAAAATTTCAGGGGAATCAAAGAAGGTAAAATTTACTTTAATGGTAATACCGTTTTAGTTGGAGATAACAACACGGGGAAATCAACCGTTCTTGAAGCCATCGACTTAGTGCTAGGCCCTGAGCGTATAAGCAGGCATCCTGTAATTGATGAGCATGATTTTTACGCCGGTCAGTATTTGAACGCAGATGGTGACACGGTTGATATTAATGTCGAAGTCATAATAGCTGATTTGAATGAGGAGCAGCGAGTACACTTCAGAAATCATATTGAGTGGTGGTCAAGCACCACTAATTCGCTTATAGGGTCTCCTCCTCCTGAGCAAACAGATGAAGAAGGAGTGTTACCTGCTTTAAGGCTACATTTTCGAGGCTATTATGATAAAGAAGAGGACGATTTTGTTGGAGAAACATCATTTTCATCTCCACGGCTCGATAATGGCGGTTATGACCGTTTCGGCACAACAGACAAACGAAAATGTGGCTTTCTTTATTTAAGGACACTCAGGACAGGGTCCCGAGCGCTGAGTCTTGAACATGGGTCTTTATTGGATATTATTCTACGCATCAAAGAGCTTCGTCCGCAAATGTGGGAGGGTATACTGCAGCAGCTATATACCGTCTCACTCGCTAATGACCCCGAATTTGGGATTAGCGAAATCCTTACATCTGTACAGAGCGCGGTTCGCGAATTGGTTCCAATAGAGTGCGCAGATGCGCCTCAAATTAGAGTATCCCTGATGACCAGAGAGCATTTAAGGCAGATTCTGACCGTGTTTCTGGAAACAGGAGCGTTCAAAGATGATGGGAGTACATACGCTGCACCTTACCACCATCAAGGGACGGGAACAATAAACACCCTTGTG
>JAAYBT010000274.1 GCA_012730015.1 Clostridiaceae bacterium | reverse complement strand
GGCGGTAGAGCATCAGTCGGAGATTTGATAGAGTGGGGTGTTTTAAGTGGAATTTAGGGACTTGAAGGCCCAGTATAAGAGGTATAAGGGCGAGATAGATACGGCAATACAGGAGGTTTTGCTGGAGGCGAGCTTCATTGGCGGAAAGCAGGTAGGAATCCTTGAGAAGAGGCTTGCCGAGTATGTCGGTGTAAAGCATTGCATCTCCTGCGCCAATGGAACAGAAGCGATGACCCTGTTAATGATGGCCTGGGACATAAAAGAGGGTGATGCAGTGTTTGTTCCGGACTTCACCTTTTTCTCGACCGGTGAGGTTGTGGCCTTTAGAGGGGCAAGCCCTGTATTTATTGATGTGGATAAGGACACCTTTAACATAGACCCCCTCAAGCTGGAAAAGGCTATTGAAAAGGTGCTGGCAGAGGGCAGGCTAGTGCCAAGAGTGATTATCCCCGTTGATTTATTTGGCCTTCCCGCGGATTATTCAGAAATTGAACGAATAGCCAACAAATACGATTTGTTGATATTGGAGGATGGTGCTCAGGGCTTCGGAGGCAGCTTCAAGGGGAAGAAGGCCTGCAGCTTCGGCCATGCGGCCACCACCTCGTTTTTCCCGGCTAAGCCGTTGGGCTGCTATGGAGATGGAGGCGCGATCTTCACGGATGATGATGACCTTTGTGCATTGCTTAGCTCTTACAAGGTTCACGGTAAGGGGAGCAACAAGTATGATAACGTAAGAATCGGGGTCAATTCAAGGCTCGATACCATACAGGCTGCGATTCTGAATGTTAAGCTGACAGCCTTTATTGAGCATGAGCTGGATGATGTGAACAGGATTTATGAGCTTTATAACAGGGGGCTTGACGGAATTGTAGCTACACCGAAAATTCCTGAGGGCTATATTTCCAGCTTCGCTCAGTATACAATCAAGCTGGAAAGCAAGGAGCAGCGGGATGGACTTCAGGCGGCATTGAAGGAGAGGGGCATTCCAAGCATGATTTACTATATCAAGCCCATGCACAGGCAGGAAGGTTTTTCGATGCTGGACTACAACGATAAGGACTTTGAAGTAACCAATAAGCTGTGTGATACGGTGCTATCTCTGCCCATGCATCCATATTTGACTGAGGGGGATGTTGAAAGGGTAGTAAGTGTATTGGAAGGGGCAATGAGGTAGGACGTGAATATGAATTTTTTTAGGTGAGAATAAGAGGCTGCTGGTAAGATACTTGAGGAGGAAGGCTATTACCTCCATGCTGATGATGAAAAGGAAGCAGGCTACAATCACGATAGCCTGCCCAAGACTGATTTACGCAGACAGCTTATTTGCACATGCGAGTTCGAGAATATTGAAAGCTTTAACAATAATGCATGGCTCCGAGCTGAGCCGATAGTAGTCAGCGGTGTGCAGGTGTTTCACTTTGCCCTGAGGACAATGCATAAGTTTTATTAATAAAAATGGGACAGAATATTAAATTTTTATTGCAAAATTCTAACATTTAACATATAATTGTGCCACGGATTTATTTTTACTTTGATTAATTGTTAATTGGTTATACAGTCTGAGGAGTGATATAGTGAAGAAATTTGTTAGCTTAATATTGACGCTGTCGCTTGTGCTTTTAATGGGAAGCGTCTGCTTTGCTACAGAGGATAAGAATACAGAGGGTACTGAAATAGAGCTTGCAGAAGGTGAAACGGCCGGTTCGCAGATGCGGACAACTACAAACGATATATATGATGAGGAAATAGATGACGATAGCGTGCCCGAATCACAAAATAAGGAAACGTCTGCTAAAGTAATTGAAGTTGAAGACGAGGAGCCTGTAAAGGCTGATGCAACAGCGCTTCCGAAGACCGGCGGTATTCCCGCTGAGATATTCTATTCTGCAGGAGCATTGCTGATAGTTGGCGCCTTGATTCTTTCGATTAAGAAGTCGCCTGCAAAGTAAGGTAAAAAGTCTTTGGTAAAAAGGATTCCTGGCTTTGTTCAGGCATCCTTTTTTTGTGATTATGTGTTTAGATTACTGTCTAGTGCCATTTATGCAATTTTTGGAGGTATCATTTGTTTGTAGATATTCACTCGCATATAATACCGGGGCTCGATGACGGCTCCAGGCATATGGATATGGCCTTAAAAATGCTTGAGGCTGCTGCAGCTGACGGGACTGGCCATATTGCTGCATCCGACGCACACAGCAATCATGACCGGACGACAGAACTGAGCAAGGCTGCCAGGATAGTTAGGAGAAAGTTTGGTAATGATATGGCTGATTGGCTATTTCACGAAAATGGAAAGACAGTTATAAATAATGGCATTGATAGGGGTACATATACATGAGGAAGCTTTCGGTAATTCTTTTGTTAATGGGTATTTTAATAGTGGCTATTCCGATCCTGGGGCAAGCCTACACCAGGTATCAGGAAAACAAGATGATGGATGAGTGGCTGAACAGCATAGATGCTGAGGCTTTGGATGAGGATTATGAGCTGAATCCGGAGGATGCCTATGCTCAGCTTCAGGATG
>JAAYBT010000273.1 GCA_012730015.1 Clostridiaceae bacterium | reverse complement strand
GAGACGTTATACGCCATCGAAAGCGGAGACCGCCACATCGTGTGGCGGATTGAGAGGTAAGGCTTCGAAGACAAAGATACGTAGATGTTTGATAATATGACATGAATTGTTTATAATCAACCCGATAATTTATAATTTGAAAGGTTAGTATATGGTGTAAAAATGAATGACAACAATAAAAGCGAACTAATTTTAAACTTAGATAAGTTGCACACAACTGATTTAGGAATAGAACGAATTAAAAGAAATCTTTGTTTAGATTTGGACGATGTTGTTAGTTGGTGTAGAAACAAAATCAAAGAACCTACTAGCAGTATAACCAGGAGAGGTAAGAATTGGTACATAGGTGCGGCTGATTGTAAAATAACAGTTAATGCTTATAGTTACACGATAATTACGGCTCATAAGTTAAAAAACAAATAAATTCTTTTTGTAGAGATGACTATACGGATATTATTTTAAGACTTTAGTAGTGTCGCATTTTTTATAAAGTGATTATTTGTGTATGTAGGAAAGGCTATGAAGATTTGAGGGTGCGACATCGTGTCGCACACTGAATAACGGGGCTTTCGACGGCGCATAACGTCTCAATTCCCGAAATTGATTCGGGAATTGAAACGTTCTCTGAAATATGGCACACGGACGCCGCCCGGACCTCCGGTCGTCGGGCGAGAAATAAGACGCTTTGCGCAATTGTATAATAATGCGCATATGCGATTATTAATGGAAACAAGGGAGGAGAACGATTAATGTTAACAGAAATCCAACTTTTAGACTGGTTACTTGACAATGCTGGTGAAGTCATAAAGTATAGAGTATCAAGAGAGTTCTTGGCGAAGAAAGCGAGCCTTGACAATGAAAGAATACAGGCAGAACTTTTTGAAAACCCTGACGTTCAGTTGTGGCTAAAGAACCTAAAACCAGAACTCCCATTCAAACGGAATTTGATTCACGGTAGTTTCGATTGGCAATTTGAGAATGCAATGCTGAAGATACTCCAATTAGGACTACATGCAGGTATTCCACAAGTTGATGAAGTTACAAAATACTATATAAAGTATCTGGAGATGGAAAGTCCTAAGACTAAAAACAAACGTGAACTATTTGATTCAATTATTGTCGCATCAATGCTATTAGCCGCTGGGTATACAGATAACATTGTTTTAGATTTTATGAAGAATAGTCTTGATGTGCTATCAAAATTTACTGACAGCAGTGATTATGATATCTACGTTGAAAATAGGGAAGATTATAAAGGAGTCCCGAAGAACTGGATAGACTCACCTATAATCAAACCACAACTTTTAAAGGAGTATGGTTTCTGCTATCCTATGGTATATGATTTAATTGGATTAAGAAGTATGTATCGTTTGGACGACTGTAATATAAATGAAAAGATTGATTCGGTAATAAAATATATAGTTTGCGATGATTTCCACAATAAAATTAAGGATGGATATGGAATTTTAGTTGCTGGTCAGGGAAGATATCATGGTATGGGTTGGGACCCGAAACTACCAGGATATTTTGATGTTTCAGATTATGCAAGGACTTCGCCGCACAAAATGGTATTCTATGCAAATATTATTTCGAGGTATCCAGTTGCAGTAAAATCAAGATGGTACAGCGATGTTATAGAACACTTAGAGCAATTTAAGACTGAGATTGGAACTTATTGTTTTCCCAAAGAATATTTACGAGAACAGAGCGGCTACGCAGTTCAAGGTTTTCATTTAGGGTTAGGAGAAAATAAGCGAAAGAAAATATGGTGTGAAGTTGAGTCTACCTTCATAATGCTAATATTAAAAAAGGTTTTATAACAACTTATTTATTACGCAATATTTATATATGTTGAAATGAGAATAGATAGGAAAAAGGAAATCCGGCCTTGACTCTGCCGTACGGCCGGAGACCAGTCGGTACTTCGTGTAACAAAGCAGTGGCAAGCACCGACAGGGAGAAGGGCTTCGGGGGTCCAACTCTTCAGCGTCTCGACTGCTGAGTCGTTCTGCAAAATGCTATGTATTTACGTCACCCGGGCTTCAACGTTGAGCAAATAAGGTGCATTCTGCGCATTTAATATATTATATATTGGGAAATAAAAGGAGTAATCTAATATGATATTTAGTGTAATTCTTTACAATGGATTTGAAACCATGGATGTTTTCGGACCCGTAGAGGTCGTTGGAACACTTCAAAAGTTTAAGAAGGATGTTCTTGACATTGAATACTATTCAGAAAATGGTGGTATTGTTAAAAGCAGTCAAAATACTAGAATTGATACATTGCCAATATCAAATATAGTAGAAGAAAATATAATTCTCATTCCTGGCGGATTTGGGGCAAGACAGGAGATTAATAATCAAGCGTTTATTAACAGTCTCAAAGAATTATCTCAACGGGCTAAGTATGTATTGACTGTTTGTACCGGATCAGCGTTATTGGCAAAAACGAACCTTCTAAAGAATTTAAAAGCTACTTCTAACAAATTTTCATTTGACTGGGTTGTTGAACAAGATAATCAAGTCAATTGGATGAGAAAAGCAAGATGGGTTAATGATGGGAAATACTATACATCTTCAGGAATCTCTGCAGGTATTGATATGACATTAGGTTTTATTAGCGATATTATGGGACAAGAAGTTGCCGATAAAATCTCACATAGAATGGAATATATTTGGAATAATGATAAGAATTTCGACCCATTCTCAAAGGAAATACAATTATAGGCCCAGGTGAAGGTCATCCGGCCTTAAACCATTTACAGCAGGAGCAGGCACCACACCGATTCGCTCCTGTGTATGCTCTGCTTCTGAAAACTTTGTTATGTTCTGCAAAAACAGTGGGTTTGCTACATTGGTAGGTACTACTACCAACGGAGATGGTGGAGTAGCCGATCCTTTACTCTTAGCCTTACCTAACAGTGGATTGCTTATCCGATTTAGCATATTCTACGGGCTGAATGCTGATGGAACTGGTAATGAAGCTACAGGTACTACTCCATGACACATAATTTTCATTAAGCATTTACTCCTCATTTAATTACATGTATAATAATGTAATTAAATACACGAATATCACATTTTAGTATGGAGGGCTGCTAAAGAAGTCCCAAATGTGGTGAATCATATTTTAAAAGTAGTATTCTATGAGTACCTGGGAGGCAGGATATAAGATGAGATACTTTAAAAAGTTAGTGGGGAAAAATGTTTACTTATCGCCAATGAATATTGAAGATGCCGAAACCTATGTTAAATGGCTGAACGATTTAGAAGTAACCGATGGCCTGGGAAGCTCTTGTAGAGTGACATCTTTGGAAGGCGAAAGGGAATGGCTGCGGAATAATACAGGCCAATATCAGTTTTCAATCGTGACGCTGAAAGATGATGTACTGATTGGTAATTGTGGAGTTAATGAAATTGATCAATTAAGACAGTGCGCAGATGTTGGCCTCTTTATTGGTGAAGAGGTGAACCGCAATAAAGGATATGGTTCTGAGGCACTCGAATTGCTATTGGATTATTGCTTTGATTATTTGAACCTCAACAATATTATGCTGAAAGTATTCTCATTTAATGAAAGAGCAATTAATTGTTACAAAAAAGTGGGCTTTAAAGAGATTGGGCGTAGGAGGCAAGCCTATTATTCGAAGGGTAAATTCTATGATGTAGTCTATATGGATATATTGAGATGCGAAAGAAAGGTAAGGTAATTAGGCCTATAGATATATTTAGTAAGGAGGAAATCTGTGCAGAAAACATTTTCTGAAATAAAGCTTTTTCAGGTGAAGCCAGATAAATTGGAACAGTTCGAAGCATTTGCAGACACGATGGCAAAAGAACAAATGAAACAGGATGGATGTATGGCAATTAAGTATATGAAACGATTCTATACTATTGATGGTATCGAGCTCGGTGAGGCGCCAAGAGAATTAAGCAGAATTGTAAAATGCGTCAAGTATTATTCTTTCTGGGAGTTTGATAACAAAGAGAATTATGGCAAAGCAACAAAATGGTTCTTTGAAAACTACTTAAAAGAGGTTCAAAGACTGCTGCTGGCTCCATTTGACATTAATTGCGGTAATTCGCTATGAGGCGTATGGCATCAATGTTGTGTGGAAAGCAAGGAAGGATGTTTTAACAATAAATAATGTGATATGGGATAGGAAGGGTAAAGTATGTCGATTAGTTTTAGAAACTATAATGCTGAACCACGTTATGGAGAGGATTACAAGCGAGTAAGGAGCTTTTTGTTGGAGCTAAACAGTGTTAACTTTCCATTTGGCAGATGGGACTGGATGATATCTCATTCCTATCTTGATGCGGAAAGTCTATCAAAAATAGGCATTTGGCTTGATAAGGAAGTAATTATTGGACTTGCAACCTATGATACGACGATCGATGGGAAATGCTTCTTCCCACTAAAAGTCGGGTATGAAGACTTAATGCCGGAGATGATAGCATATGCAGAAAAACATCTTTCGCAGGATGGAGAGCTGGAGCTGCTTGTGCGTGATGGGGATGTGGCATTTCAAGAAGCGGCAGCTCGAATGGGTTACAGGCCTTCGCAAAACAAGGATTGTGATTCAGTCTATGATATTGATGTCGATAAGATTCGATACACATTACCAGAAGGGTTTTCTGTTACCTGTATGAAGGATACATATGATCTTTTTCAATACGGGCAGGTACTTTGGAAGGGTTTTAATCACGAGCTCAATGGAGAAGGCATTTATGCTCCAACACCCGAGAAAATTGAGGTGTTCAGGAAAGAGTTTGAGCGCCCAAATGTTAATCTGGAAATAAAAATAGCTGTTGTTGCGCCTGATGGTAACTTTGTTTCATACTGCGGCATGTGGCAAGACAGTGCTTTAAGCAATGCTTTAGTTGAACCGGTGGCTACAGACCCTGCATATAGAAGAATGGGACTTGGTCGTGCGGCCGTGTTGGAAGGAATACGCCGTTGTGGAATTCTTGGAGCAAAAAAGGCTTATGTGGGCTCATCACAGCAATTTTATTATAATATTGGCTTTAGGCCATGCATTACTTCAACATTTTGGGTAAAGTAATATGCTAGTGCTATTTATTATAAAGTACAACATGGCATTATTGCTAAATTAAGTAAACTGTATGAGGGGGAAGTTTTTATGAGTAGAGTTAAGATCAAGAAATTTGTGCCAAAGAAAGTTTTTAAAGCAATTGTATTCTCGAGTGCTATTCCTATTTTGATTTTTATTGCCATCAGTGCTTTTGTTGCATTAGTTACATCTCAGAGTGTAGATAGTTCTTTCATTACAAAGCTGCTTTATATTGCTTTTTCACCTTTAGCATATGGAGCAGTGGCGATGATTTTTGCTGCATCATATAATTGGCTTGCCCCAAAGCTTGGCGAACTGGAAATTGAAATCAGTGATGAAGGTAATAGAGAGTGATGTGATGAAGGGAATGTCATAAGTGCCGCCAACTGAATATTATGACGAAAGGCTACTCCCAACTGATGAGAGAATATGTGAGCTAATAGTTTTGTTGTATCTCTATCATAGCCAGATGATATATCAGGACTAAGATTTTTATTCAAAGAATATATTTTCCCGGAAATAGACCAAGCGGTCTCGAAATTGAAATTGGCAAATAGACGTGAGCAGATGATAAAATAGTATCTTGACAATGCATAACAAATAACGTAGAATTGGGTGTAAAGTAAAAAGGCTTTACACCTTTTACATTATTAAGACCAGTTGTAAACGATATTACACTGTTTGTACAGGAAAGCTTATGGATGAATTCTATGCAGTGAGCATGCTGCTTGATTTTTATGGGCAGATGGTGACAAAAAGACAATATGATATTCTTGATCTGTATTACAACGGCGATTATTCATTGGGTGAAATCGCAGAAGAGCTTGATATCAGCAGACAGGGAGTTCATGATAGCATAAAACGTGGAAAAGTCGCTCTTTTCGATATGGAAAGAAAGCTCGGACTTGTCAGCCGATTTGCTAAGCAAAAAGAGATTGCGGCAAAGATATTTAAGCTAATTGACGAGATAGACACATCGCTTTTGAGCGAGCAGGACAGGGACAGGTTGATCAGTGCAAGGGAACAGACACAAGGATTATTGGAGGATTAATGATATATGGCTCTTTTTGAAGGGTTGTCGGGGAAGCTTCAGGATACTATTAAGAAATTTCGCGGCAAGGGTAGGGTAACCGATAAAGACGTTAAGGACATGATGCGCGAAATTAAGCTTGCGCTGCTTGAAGCCGATGTCAACTTTAGGGTTGTTAAGGATTTTATCGCAAAAGTTTCTGAACGCGCGGTAGGGCAGGAGGTACTCGAAAGCCTTACGCCCGGACAGCAGGTCATTAAGATTGTACATGAAGAACTAATAGATTTGATGGGTAAGGTGCCCACAAAGGTTACTTTTGCAAATAAGCCGCCTACGATTTATTTGATGGTGGGATTGCAGGGTTCAGGTAAAACGACCACATCAGGAAAATTGGCAAGTCTTTTACGCAAGCAGGGGAAAAATGCACTTCTGGTTGCATGTGACGTTTACCGGCCTGCCGCCGTCAAGCAGCTTCAAGTAGTGGGAAATCAGCTTGACATACCTGTTTTTGCCATTGAAGGGAACACAGATCCTGTCTACATTGCAAAGCAAGCGATTGAACATGCAAGATCCAAATTGTATGATCTTGTAATCATCGATACAGCCGGCCGGCTTCACATTAATGAGGAGCTTATGGATGAGCTTGACAGGATTAAAAAAGCCGTACATCCACAGGAAATACTGCTGG
>JAAYBT010000051.1 GCA_012730015.1 Clostridiaceae bacterium | reverse complement strand
AGCTCAGCCAGACGCTGCTCCAGCGGCAATTTAGGATTGCTAATAATGCTATTGGCAGCAATAGACTGGGCTTCAGAAATCCGGCCGGTCACATAGGTCTCAACCGTCGTCGCCCCTTGCTGTGCAAAGCGTATCAGAGAGTTCTCAAGGTCGGTGACTAAAACCCGTGTAGCAGCACTATACATTACAAGCCCTACTGTTAAGGCTATCGCACCCACTTGAATCATATATCTTAAGATGGTGTTCCCTCTACTTATCCTCATGTTCACCTTCAACATACAATTCTCTCAATAGAATTTTCCATAGAGGCAATTTACAAACCAAGTAAGTAAGCCAAATTGCCCCTATGTAATAAATTCCTGTACCGCTCTCAGGTAACAATTTTGATAAATTTTAACCCTTCAACTCTCTCATACATGCAGAGCAAATATTTTTACCCTTGTAGAAAATAACATCCTTTGCGTCTGCGCAGAATATGCAGGCCGGTTCATACTTCTTTAAAATGATACTTGCTCCATCGATAAAGATTTCAAGCGCATCCTTTTCCATAATATCCAGTGTTCTTCTAAGCTCGATTGGCAACACTACTCTACCAAGCTCATCAACTTTTCTCACCATACCTGTAGACTTCATGTTATCACTCCCTCTTTATTAATTTCAGGATACAAAGCACTATTACGTATTTCGGCAAATACTCCCAAAATCTAAGTAAATGGTGATTGTTTTTGACAAATAAGAATAAAATAGTGCATTTTCTGCTAATTTGTTACCCACATTTAGCAATAATATTCACAAATTCTTCATAATTCGCGTGCTAAAATAAAGTCACGTTCACTTCAAAGCCTCATGAACCTTTGGCATCCATTCGCTTATTTTTATCCTCTGCGGGCATTTGTCTTCACATATTCTGCATTGTATGCACTCGCCGGCTCTGCTTTTCGCATCCATAAAATTACGGTAGTTTTTTTGTGAGCCTTCCAGGTCCTCATGGGCAATACTGTCATTATATAAAGAGAAATTTCTTGGAATATCTACATTATTAGGGCAGGGCATACAGTAACGGCAGGCAGTGCATGGTATTGCCATCCTCTGCTCATACCTTCTGCGCACATTATCAATAACCTGCGCATCTTCGTAACTCATAGGCCCATCATAATAATTCTTTGCAGAGTTCAGATTGTCCTCCACCTGCTTAATATCGCTCATGCCACTGAGCACAACAGAAACCTCCGGTTGACTCCATAACCATTGAAGCGCCCAACGAGAAGGACTCCAATCTTTCTTTTCCCCATCCATGATTGCTTTGACATCCTGGGGCGGGTTTGCAAGCTTTCCGCCAAGCAAGGGTTCCATTATAACAACAGCAATTCCCTTGGATGCCGCATATTTCAACCCTTCGGTGCCGGCCTGGTTGTTGATATCCATGTAGTTGTACTGTATCTGACAAAATTCCCACTTATCATATCCATCCACAATTTCCTTAAATGCATCAAAATCATCATGGAAGGAAAATCCGATATGCTTGATTTTCCCGGCCTTTTTCGCAGTCTCTGCACGCTCGAGCACATTGTGCTTCAATACAGTGTTCCTCCACCTGTCCTTGTCCAGTGCATGAAGAAGATAGAAATCAATATATTCCGTGTCAAGCTTATTTAACTGCTCACCCAGAAGCCTATCAAAATCATCGGGCTTGTTAATCAGCCATACCGGTGATTTTGTAGCCAGCGCAACCTTGCTTCTATACCCATCCTTGAGCGCCTTTCCGGTTATAATCTCACTTTTCCCACCGTGATATCCGTATGCCGTATCGATGTAATTGACACCCTCGTCTATGGCATGCCTTACCATTCTGATAGCTTCCTTTTCATCAACTACCTTTTCCGCCGCATTATTGCCGGCAGACACATCCTCAATGATAGGAAACCTCATTGTGCCAAAGCCTAAGGCGGACGCTTTAAAATTAAGACTACCAAACTTCCTGTATTTCATAACAAGTCCTCCAGATTCAAATTTTTTAATGCAATAATGTATTTATATAATTACATATATTTTACGTTATTAGCTGCGAAAGGGCAATACCCCCTATAATTCTCAATGGAATAAAGCTATGACGCTGAAGGAGGAAGGCTCATACCTTTATATATATCATCCTGAATTTTAAGACTTTTCAGTGCTAAGCGAGTGAAATTGTGATAATATAAAGTAGTTAACAATAGGGGCTAATCACTTACTATTAATGCTTAAAGGAGAGAATTAATGAGACAAAGATTAAGGTTATTTGTGCTTACTATAACGATACTATCTATGTTACTGGTTATTGGGGGCTGCTCAAAAAAGGACCAGGCAGTGCAGGGAGATATCATAAGCAATAATGATAATGCATTAGTTGACCAGGATGAAGATAAATCTATTGATTTATTAACAGATGAGGATAATGCGGCAGAGGATACTAAGCAAGTAATAGAGATAGAGGAAAAGAAAGAGTATATAGTCGGGGAGCTTCCCTTAGTCGAGGGTGGAGTTAAAGGAGTATTCAATACATATGGTGTGCAGGCAGGTACCTGCATTAATGGATCTGTGATTAAGAATTATTCGGACCATATTAGTGAGAATTACAACAGTGTTACTATGGAGAATGAAATGAAGCCCGAAGCGATTCTAAGTCACACTAAGAGTATTAAGACTGGTGATATTGTAGTTGAATATACCCAAAGAACCACCAAATTGCTGGACTTTGCAAAGGAGAACAATTTAAAGGTAAGAGGCCATGTGCTTGTATGGTACAGTCAAACTCCACAATGGATTTTTCATGAGGGTTTTGATACGTCGAAGGCATTGGTCGATAGAGATACTATGCTGGCAAGAATGGAAAGCTATATTAAGCAAAATTTTGAATTTCTAGAATCCGAGGGCTATTTAGACATGTTTTACGCCTATGACATCGTTAATGAAGCTATTAATGATAACGGAACTCTTCGAGATTGCAAATGGTTGGAAATTATAGGGGATGATTATCTCTGGCATGCATTCTACTATGCAGATAAGTATGCTCCGGAGCATGTAAAGCTATATTATAACGATTATAATGAACAGTTTAAGACAGAGCACGTAATAAAGATGGCTCAGTCGCTGGTAGATGAGGATGGTAGATCCTTGATTGATGGTATTGGATGTCAGGGTCATCTATATACGAAGGATTCAATTGATCAATATATGAAAACACTTGAGGCCTTTAGCTCTACTGGGCTTGACGTACAGATTACAGAAATTGATGTTAGCTTAGGAACATGGCAGAATATTTTACAGCCTACCGAAGATAACCTTAGGGCCCAGGGCCAATATTATTATGAGCTTGTTAATAGAATTTTTGAAGGTAACAAGGCCGGAACTACCAATATAAGCGGAATTACTTTCTGGGGAGTATCGGATAAGGCTTCATGGAGAAATGATCGAAATCCCTTATTGTTTGATAAAGATTTTAAACCTAAATATGCTTATTTTGGGGCGATTCAGGATAAGGAACATGCAGGCTATTAATATAAAGCTTTAGCGATGTCATTATTATCCAATCTGTCACCTCCTATGCAAAACCATACTTGAGTAATGAATTTCATCACCAAATTCATTACAACATATATAAAAGCGCCTGGAAATATATCAAGAATCCTAATTCTTGTTAGCCAATGTAAGCCAATCTACCCGGGGAAAGTCTGATCTTTTGACTCCGTTGCCCACAAGCAAAAAAAGACTGTAAGCTATTACACTTACAGTCTCTTATTTTTCTTGGCGCGCCCAAGAGAACTTGAATCCCTAGCCTTCTGGTCCGTAGCCAGACGCTCTATCCAATTGAGCTATGGGCGCACATAATGCATATATATAATAATACATCCGACAGGTAAAATCAACAGTATTTATTGGATGAGGGTCATGATGAGCAAAAACACGGGTTTTGGCCAACAAATCCTTATATCTGTTAGTTGTTAGATTACATAATCCGATTATATCCCGAATTATGTAGCCTTGTAATGCGGCAACTCCCATTTTAGCTCGAATAATTGCCCAAAAGTATGGTTTTTTGCTCATCCGGATGTAAATATGGAGTATTTCCCAAAACCTCTAAGGCTGCAAATGCTTCATCAGCATAGCAAGCTGCTTAACCACAAAGCCCGGAATGCCTTCGTGCCCATAATAGCGATACACAGCAATTTCCTTGGGACAAACCATATGGTTATATGTGGCGAATATTGTAGACGGAGGCGTAATCTCATCCACCAGCCCGCTTGCTACAAGAACCGGACACTTGATGTACTTCGCATGATTCATTATGTCAAAATACGAAAGAGTCTCTTTCGCTCTCTCCTCGACAGAGGGGTCCGAATGCCTGCGGAAAAACTGATTAATCTCGCCATAGGGCATTTGAAGTGCAACATCGATTGCCCTTTCAAAATGGCAAAGGTAAGGATACTGCGCAACCGCAACCTTGGGAATATCAGAAAGTGCTGCCGCTGCTAGAGTCAATCCGCCTCCCTGACTTCCTCCGATTACACCAATCCTGCTCTCGTCCACAGCCTCCAAGTCCGCCATTACCTCCAGTGCACGAACACAATCCATATACACTGCTCGATAATAGTATTCTTCCTTTGACAAGATCCCCTTAGTCATCCAACCCGCGTGATTACCATGGGAGGGAATAACATTATCCACACTGCCGCCCTGCTGGCCGCGTACCTGCATATGCAGCACAGCATATCCGTGTAAAGCCATATTGACCGTATCGTTAATGCATCCGTCCGCCGCCCAATTATAACCATGGTAAATTACTATCCCGGGATGCTTTCCAGGCTTTTCAGGCACAGCTAACCATCCTTCAATATTGGCCCCCATGAACCCGTCAAAATTAATACTGTATACCATAACGCCCCTAACCGGGTATTGATGGGGCTCAAGCCTGTAGTTCAGCTTAATCTTCTCCAGCTCACTCTTAGTCTCAGCCCAGAATTCTTCGAAATCCGGCCGTCTGGTCAGCGCAGGCTTATAATCCCTTAGCGCTTCTAGACTCATATCATACGGTTGTACCATTTGCTCGCCTCCAAAGCTTGTAGTCTCTTATCGCCTACATTTTATCACAAACGTGATAAGATTAGAAAAGATTATTAAATAATTAGAGTAAATCATGTATAATAGAAGAAATGATGGCCGGCATATGTGCCCTTATTTACTAAAGCTACGTTAATAAACATTTGTGTGAGGT
>JAAYBT010000272.1 GCA_012730015.1 Clostridiaceae bacterium | reverse complement strand
ACCACTTGACCGCGACTACGGTCACCGGCACGTATCCAGCAATACCGACGACGTTTGCCCCTACGGTTATGTCTTCAAGTCGAGCCATAGGTTGACTCCTCCTTTACTCAGTTATCGTAGTCCCTTCCCCTGGATATTTAACCCTTCTTCCAAAACAAATTAATTACTATTATGAGTTCCGACTATCATCGATTGTTTCAAACAGATCCTCAACCTTGCAATCGAGCGCCGCTGCAATCTTCATCAGTACGTCCATTCGCACCGGTTCATTTTTACCCAGTTTGGCGATGGAGTTACTGCTAATTTGTGCAGCGTCTTTCAGATCTACTTTCTTCATGTTTTTGTCAATGAGGATCTTCCAAAGTTTGTTATATTGGATTCTCATTTTGTAGCATCCTTTCTACCCCATTGCCGCCCATATAGCGCCTGTTCGTCGGCACCCAGTCTTAGCACGGTGTTTTCTTTAATGATGGACTGTATCTCTTTATCGTAATTACCTTCCTTATCGAAGGCAATAAATATTTGCTTCTGTTCTTCCCTTACATATAGCGCCATAATTTGTTCGATCTTTTCGACAGAGATATTTGCAAATAGAAGCGAGTCATGGGCCAATGCAGGCAATGCTGTGCTGTTAAGGATGCTGAGGTCATAAATCAGCATCCCCTTGAAATTTGTGCCTGTTCCAGTATCCCTCGGTGTTTCAAAGGAATAACTGTTATATTCCTTAATTCCTAGAATCGGCGGATTGTCTTTTCCTTGCGAGACATAATCGCTGATTTCGCTCATGCGATGATTGATAGTTAATTCGATCTCCTTTAGAACCGTTTCCATCTGTGATTTAAGCCTATCGCTTGCCTGCTTTTTCTCATTTTGTAAAGAATTGCGGGTATCAAAGGCTTCGTTTTCGTCTTCTAGTTTATGGATTCGGCGATCAAGCTGCGTGTAAGCGGAAAGAAACTCTTTACTAAACGCCATTGACGGGCGGATTTCTTCTGCCTGTTTTTGTAACTCCTCTACCGTCTGCTTTAGCGGTACCAGTTCCTCTATCAATCTAGCTTTGGCTGCTTCAAACTCATCTTGCAGAATGGTTTGTATTTTATTATGGAAGCGCTCTATGTCAAAGAGCTTTTTCATGTTTGCCTTCGGGAAAAACTCTCGCAAACTAAACAGGTCTGCCTCGGTCGGATAGATCCCTTGACTCATATTGAGATCGATAAGGTGTAGGTCGCTTTCTTTCTGATTCACCAATCTGCGGGCATCCTGCATTTGCATAATTAATTCATTGGCCTGATTAGCCTTTTCTATCTCTTCAGCATTGACAGCTTGATTGTTAGAAGCCTCCAGATCTGCTTTTTCTTGTTTTAATGAGGCGATAATAGAGATATTTTCTTCATACTTTTTCAACCCATCAACAGCCGAAGGGATAAACTGGTACCTGCGAGCTTCTCTAAAAGCCTTGATTTTATTTTCAGCAAGCTGAAGTTGTTCTTCAAAGGCCAACACAGATTCATATTGATTAAAAAGAGTCACAAGAACATGGATTGCTGCTTCCTGTGATTCTGTGCCGCCGCGCATTTGTAATGGGCGCAATTCGTTATAATTGTTTTTGCCATAGATACGGAAGAAACGGCTGATAGTATTTCTGAATCTCAAACCCGCAAAGTCCATTTTATAATGCTCTTTTAGCCAATTAGCATAACCATCCCTTTTCAAAGGAGTAACAATGTTCCCATTCTTCTCCACTTGGAAGATATCATCAGGTGTAGCTGTATGTCTTACAAAATGGTATGGCTTACCATCAAATTCGAAAGTGAAATAAATGTTGTGGTTGCCAAGCTCTTTGACGGCATCACTTTTGGCATATGAATCCCCACCAAATGCAAAATCAATAACGAGCAACATAGTGGATTTGCCAATAGAATTCACGCCTGTTTTACCACCTAAAATGATGTTAAGTCCTTTATAAAAACGAACAGGCTCACGCCTCTTTTCGCCTATTTTGAATAGTTCGCAGCTTATTTCTGTAAGCATCGCACAATCCTCCCGTCCGCTTCATTTAATTCGATTTCCTTAAGTGCATATAAGCAATCGAGGGCATCCATTAGTTCTAGCGGACTTTTTATAATATTACCAAGGCCCGCTAAGAGCTCATGGGGTGTCTTCGGCTGATCTAATTCTTGTAATATGAGCGGCAGCTTTGGCAGTACACTTTCGTTGTATGAAAAAAGTTTATTTGGTAGTAACATTGAACACCTCACATGACTGAATGAAATAGGAAATTACTATGTAGCAGAAGCGTATATCCTGCTTGGTGATATTCCTAAGCCTTTCGGATAATGAACTATAAATTAACTCAGGACTAATCTTTTT
>JAAYBT010000050.1 GCA_012730015.1 Clostridiaceae bacterium | reverse complement strand
TTGCACAGCAAGGGGCGACGACGGTTGAGACCTATGTGACCGGCCGGATTTCTGAAGCCCAGTCTATTGCTGCCAATAGCATTATTAGCAATCCTAAATTGCCGCTGGAGCAGCGTCTGGCTGAGCTGAGAAGGCAGCTCGGCCTTGACATTTATAGAAGGCTTAGCATTGCAGATGCTGAGGGCAATTCTGTCACAATGGACGGTACCACACTGAATATAAGCGATCGAGTTTACTTTGTTGAATCGATGAAGGGCAAGTCCTTTGTCACTGATCCTTTTATTAGCCGCGTAGATAATAGCATGGTCATTGTATTTTCGGTTCCCATAATTCATGAAAATAATGTGGTGGGCGTTTTATATGCTACATATGATGCTGATGTCCTGAGCCTTATGACAGATCAGATCAAGCTCAATAACAGCGGAAGCACTTATATGCTTAGTAGCCAGGGGGTTGTTATTGCCCACGATAACAGAGAGCTTGTGTATAACAGAACCAATGACATAGAGAACGCTAAAGACAATGCTAAATTGGATAAATTAGCTCGGCTTGAAGCGCAAATGGTTGCAGGACAAACGGGTACGGGAGAGTACAGTTATAATGGCGTAGCGAAATATATGGGCTATTGTCCTGTGGGAGATACCGGTTGGTCTATTTCAGCGACTTCAACTAAGAAAGAGGTCTTCAGCAAGCTAAATTCCGTGTCGACTATACTTTTAGGGCTGGTTGTAGCCACATCCTTCATTATTGCCTTTGTTATGTCAAAATCAAGGGTTCTGACCAGTGACCTAAAGAGACAAAAGGTAAGCACGCTTAGAATAGCGGAGTTTATGAATCTCTTAGCCATAACAATCAAACTTGACGGTACGATTCTTACTTCAAACAGGCATGCCGAGGAAGGATTAATGTATTTCTCCAAATTTGCTCAGAGAGATATTAAAAACTTAAATGAGCTGCTGTCTGAGGAGGAGAGAGAGAAGCTCAGCATGGTTGCATCAAGCATGAGCGGGCAAAGTGGTGGAGTGTCGTTTGAGCTGGCACTCAGCTATGGGAATAGCAGGACAATCTTTGTTTATTGCACCATAGTCTGTGACAAGGAAGACGATAATGTGCTTGAGATACTGGCTATTGACATAACAGGAAGAGTTGAACAGGAAAACAAGCTCCAAAGGAGCTTCAAGGAGCTAACCCAGGTTTACGGCGAACTTGCTGCATCGGAGGATAGAATAAGGCAGCTGGCTTTTAAAGACCCTCTTACAGGCTTACCCAATCGTATCGCCCTTTATGACATAATTGATAAAGCACTCAATGGATCCGATAAGCCTGATAAATGTGCTCTTGTTTACATGGATTTGGACAATTTTAAATATGTGAATGACTCATTCGGGCATTTATCCGGGGATCTGCTACTGGAGGAGATTGGCAGCAGGCTTAGATCAGCAATTCCCCCCGAAGATACTGTCGCCAGGTTTGAGGGCGATGAATTTGTCATATTTATTCCTAAATATTCCAACATTGATGAAATAAGAAGTAGATTAGATGCAATAAGCAGGATATTCAATGAGCCCTTCAAGGTAATGAAAAACACCTTATATGTATCTGTAAGCAGTGGAATCTCGTTATATCCTTATCATGCAACTAGTACAGAAGGGCTAATTAAGAGCTCAGATGTAGCTATGTACCGTGCGAAAAATGATGGAAAGAATAAGCATATTGTTTTTAAACAGGAAATGGATAAGGACTTCTCTGAGCGTATTGATATGGAGAATGGTTTGCGTAAAGCCATTGAAGGAAAGGAGTTCCTGCTGTATTACCAGCCGCAGCTCGATCTGAGAACAGGTGATATTATCGGATTTGAAGCACTGCTTAGATGGATGAGGCCTGGTTATGGCTTGATTGCTCCTTTGAAATTCATCGGTATAGCGGAGGAAACAGGTCTTATTATGCAAATAGGAAGATGGGTTTTGCAAACTGCCTGTGAGTTTATGAAGGAGCTAAATGATACTAAGAACAGTAGCTATAAGGTATCTGTCAATATTTCTGTTGTTCAGCTAATGCAGGGTGACTTTGTGTCTATGGTTAAGGAGATTCTGGAAATTACAGGCTTCTCTGCGAGGCTGCTGGAGCTTGAGCTTACAGAGTCTAGGCTTCTGGAGATGGTAGAGTTGAACATGCAAAAGCTCATAGAGCTGCGAAGCCATGGAGTTCAAATATCCATTGATGATTTTGGCAAGGGCTTTTCATCACTAAGCTACCTGAAACAATTGCCCATAGATACACTCAAGATTGATAAAAGCTTTGTTGATGATATCCCTGGGAATGACAACAGTATGATAGAATCTATTATTCATATTGGCCACCGGCGTAATCTTGCAGTTGTTGCAGAGGGCGTGGAAAAGCGTGAACAGGTGGAGTTCTTAGCCCGCTATGAGTGTGACAGAGTACAGGGCTACTATTTTTCTAAGCCGGTTCCAGAGAACATGGTTAGAAAGCTTATAGAAGAAGGGCCTTAGGTTAAAAAGCTATAGAATTAGGATAAATCTCAAAAAGCTGTGCATAAAAAGCAAAATCCACAGCTTCCTGGCCCTAAGTACTGGGTTATGCACAGACTTATCAACATTATCCACAGGTGCCTATCCACAAAACGAACGTTCTGAGGATTAAAAAAAGTCTAAATTTTCTAGATTTTCAGCAGAAATTTCTATATTAATGTCATTATTGAAGGTTTTTCTTATCCAATGTAGAATACATAATGTATATATGTAATTATGTAATTTCTTAAAAATCAGCCATTGAGCCGCAGCACAATAAGGAGGTGCATTTTCAATGATGCAAAAAACACGGAAACGATTGAACTCGATTCTCAAAAGTGCATTGGATCTCTTAGCCAAGATGGGTGAACTGCTTAGAGTAGTTAAGATTCAGCAGCGACTAATTATTTCTTTATTAGTGCTTTCGCTTGTTCCTCTTATTCTAATGAGCATAATATCCTATACAAAATCTAATTCAGCCATTTCATCAAGGATTAGCCAGTACTCGGTCGGATTATTAAACCAGACTTCAAAGAATTTGGAATCTGAGCTTGTTAAATATGAGCAGCTGGCCAGAGATATCGGATATGCGGATACAATTCAGTCATCCTTTGCCGAAATGCGCAAATTAAGTGCTGATGAGCAAATATCTCCGGCTCTTAACATAACCAGAGTCCTTAACGAAAGGGCTCTGATGTATGACGAGATCAGCGACATGGGCTTTATTACGGGAACTGATATGGATCAGTTCCTTGCTAAGTCAGCAAAAACAATCAGTGATGAGGACTGGAACAGGATAATAGACGCTGCAAAGCAAGCAAAGGGTGCGCCGATTTGGGCTATAGTCACTAACACAGAGGGCGGGAGCAGGCTAATCACCGCAAGAGAGCTGAATGCTGTAATCGCCGGCGGGAAAATCGGAATCATCTATCTTGGGATAGACGTAGAGTATTTTGCAGAATCCTTTAGGAGTGTTGATTTGGGTGATGGGTCAGAGCTATTTCTGCTGGACTCGGAAGGAGTTGTGCTTGCCAGCCAGAGCGAGGAAATCCCTGTTAACAAAAGCTATACGGATTTAGGAATAATGGATAGGCTTAATGCAGGCATAAAAGACGATAATATGACCTTCAATTTTAATGGCAATTTGGCCGCCTTCTCCAATCTCAAGAATTACGGGTGGAACGTTGTTGCCTTGATACCTTTCAGCTACATTAATACTGCCGGGAGGTCAATTTTAGGTAGTGTTATACTCTTGTTTATAGTATGCGTAATTGTAGCGGCCCTATTGTCATTTGTTATATCTGCAAGTATTTCTACGCCGCTGAATAAGCTGATCAAGGTCATGCAGGAGGCCAGAGATGGTAATCTTACCATTAGACTTGAGGATAAGCAAAAGGACGAGATTGGAATTGTAACGCGTAATTTTAATGACATGCTGGGAAATATACGCAATCTTATTACAAAGGTAAGTGTTTCCTCAGGAAAGCTTGTAGAGAGTATTGAAAAAATACAAACCTCTGCGGACACCTCCTATTCTGCTTCCGAACAGGTAGCATCGACCATGCAGGAGATTGCCAGAGGAACTAATGCTCAGGCAGAGGAAATTTCGAATGGCTTGAGCTATACGAATGCGCTTGCTGATGGCATAAACAAGGTAGGCGGAAATGTTACAAGTGTGTCAGAGTTTATTAGCGATGCAAAGCAATTAAGCGAAAATGGCCTTTCTGTTGTTAAGCTGCTGAAGGAAAAAGCGTCGGAGACAAATTTGGTAACGGCTAAGGTTGCCGAGGATATAGCTAGCTTGAATGATGACATGAAGGAAATTAGGAAGATATTACATGCAATTAGTTCCGTCGCCGAGCAGACGAACATGCTTGCTCTTAATGCTACTATTGAAGCGGCGAGGGCTGGCGAAGCCGGTAAAGGATTTTCTGTAGTAGCCACTGAGGTTAAAAAACTGGCCGAAAAGTCTAAGGAATCCTCTGAAATGATTAATACTATTATCAACAGTATTCAGGCTAAGGCTGAAAGCACTGTGAAAACAGCCCAAAGGGGCAATATAACCGTCAATGATCAGATGGAGGCCGTTAAGAGTACAGACGAGGCATTTAAAAGTATTTATACATCGATGGATAATATAATAGATAATATGGCAAGCATGCGTGAGTCTGTGGATGAGATGCTTACATCCAAGGAAGATACACTGCAGGTGATGGATAACATTTCGACGGTTTCGCAGCAAACGGCAGCGACGACCCAGGAGATATCTGCCAGCACCCAGGAACAGATGAGTGGCGCCGAAGAGCTGGCATTATTGGCCGAACAGCTAGATGACATGGCTAAGGATCTGAATGAGGCCATTTCCATTTTCAAAACAGAGTAGTAGATGTGACTATGTAAATGTAGACAAAAAAAGTGGTTAGTCTGACGACTAACCATGTAAAGGGGGTCAAAATGTATTTTGTGAGGTCATAGTTATTATTGACCCCTTACTGTCCTTTTTATACATATTATAAAAATTTCTTATATTTAAAACAATTTACCTTTTCTTTGATCTCCAAAACAATAGTATCTATATGTTTTTTGGAGCAGTCAATAATCAGGTCGGCATACTTCCTATAAAGAGGCATTCTCTCATTGTAAAGAGACGCAAGCGATTGATGCCCCTTCATTGCGATGCCGCGTGTTTGGGTGTTCTTCAATCTGCGTTCTAGCTGGTACATTTTTGTGTCCAGCAAAACCAGGATTCCATTTGCCCTTAGGTGCTCTATTGCAGATTCGCTATAGATCACACTGCCTCCGGTGGCGATTACATTGTTTCGCACATCGAGCGAGAGAATTATATTCTCTTCTATCTGTATGAACGCATCTATACCCCTGGTATCTATCAGCTCCTGAAGATAGCTGTCTTCCTGCCTTTGTATTAGAAGGTCGGTATCTATGAAGGGCATTTTCAACGCTTTTGCAAGCAATACGCCAACGGTGCTCTTGCCGGCTCCCGGCATTCCTATTAATATGATGTTTTGATTATCCATCGCATTACCCGTCATTTTCTCAATTAGTCTCACTACAGTAGTATTATATCAATTGTACTGCTATTTTTGTAGTATCGTGATTAGGATTAGGCAGCTAAATGCTTTTTTACTTATTTGAAACTAAAATGTAATGTGGAAGAAACAGTGGTGTTGTTAAAAACAATGATAAAATGCCGATATATATTATGGAATGTACATATCGGAGGTTACTATATTATGAAGCGAATCAGGAATACAATAGCCATGCTGCTAGCTGCAGTGATTTTATATACCTTACTCGGCGGTATGCTAACAGGTATTTTTGCCGAAGATACACCAATTAACATAATTGTAGACGATTATGACAATGGGACGCTGAGAATCACCTGGAATTATGCCAGTGCAAGAGCTGCAGTGATTACATATCATATACCGACTAGCGATGACAAGGCTGAGGCAGCTCCACAAATTACTGTTGTGGACCAAAACTTTGCAACAATCAACGGATTGAAGTCCGACTACATATATGATATCTGTGTTACCTTTTACGGTGATGTGGGTGAGGGTGACCTTCCGACCGGAGATCCCATCGGCAGGGGATTGCTCTTTTTCCTGCCATCAATATCCTTTAAGTACTCCGCGCCGGATCAACCCTATACTGAAATACCCGGGGGCGGGCGAGAAATAGGGGGAGTGCCCAAGCTCAAGCTTAGCTGGAAAACACCGAAGGTATTCTATAATCCTAATACTACATATTTTCCGGACACCGACCCAGATTTGACCAATAATATATTCACCCCTGCTGATACAGCCGCAGCAAAGACTTACATACAGGGGGCACTGAATCATATTTATGGGGATGAGCGGCAACTTTCAACCATGCACTATTTGTTGAACATCTCCACAAAAATGAATTTATTAAACTCGGGCCCTGATAAGGCGACTATAATCATAGATCAGAATTCTTCGAATGAGAGCGAGTTTACCGTGCACGTTTCGGGAATTCCAGGCGTTACGGCTACAGTTACGCCTGAGGATGCTCAAGGCTTCAGGAGCTTTGAGCTCTGGGGCAGAGCAGATGAAAGCTCCTCTGTTGATACAACACAGATAGTTAGTGATGACATACTCCCCGATCCGGATATACTTCCGGGCACGGTCTACTATATGAATATAAAGCCCTTTTATAAAAATGATAATTCCACAGCCGTTCCTGCCATAACGGTCGGTGACAATGAGGATCAGGGAGGAAGCCTCCTTATGGGAGACCGCTCTTACGCAAGCACCCCTATTCGCTTTCAGCTGACCAAGGACGGCGCTAATAATATATATGTCAAGATTTTTAAGATTAATCAGGGAAGCCTTGACCTGCCGACGCTCTATTATGAAGTGCAGTCAACCAATCTCCCTTCGACTTCTGGTGACTGGGTGGTCAAGAAGACAATGGATGACTCCTATTTCAGTGAATCTTCAGCCGTGACCGTTATTCAGGGAGTCAACCCCGATAATGAGATCTTCTATAAGATTGTTGTAAAATCCAACAATCCCAGCGACAGGCTTGAGTCTCTGGCGATGCCATATACCCTTACTGCGGATACGAGCAGGCCGCCGCTTCCGACCGGCATAGCAATCACTGACAGGACACTGCATACAAAGGATGATGTAACTCTTCCTAACACAGATCCGGAGCAGACAACCACGGTAAAATCCTCTGATATCAAAATATCCTGGGAAAAGCCTCTTAATTGGCCAACCGTTAAGGACGATCTGTATTTTCATTTCCTTCTTAGCACCAGCCAGACAGATACCACAAAGCAGGTTCCCATATATGTGAACGGTGAACAATGGGGTGACGAAAGCTACAGTCCCAGATACAGGCGTGTTAAGTACATTAGTGCGGCTTCTTCTAAGATAAAGGAAGTTGGTAACAGGCTGGAGTATACTCTGGATGGCTTTGATCTATTTACATGGGAGGGAGACTCG
>JAAYBT010000049.1 GCA_012730015.1 Clostridiaceae bacterium | reverse complement strand
TAATCTGAGAGGTCGATACTCTTTTCGACAGCTCCATGACCGCTTTTATCTGCAAAGCCTTGACCTTCCCTATCCCCTTTGTTTTTCTCAGCTCCTGCACAGATAGATTGTGCAAAAACGCTATTCCGCCATTATCCTGGCCAAGTGATAGTACCCTCTGAGCTAATGCAACCGAAGTTTCTTCACGGCTTCCTGTTCTAATAATAACTGCCAGCAGCTCAGCATTTGACAATGCTTCCGTTCCGAACTTCTCCAGCTTTTCATAAGGCCTCTCGCTAGCTGGTATATCCTTCATTCTAAGTCTGTAACCCATTTTGGTCAACCCCCGCAATTCTTAAAATTTTGTTAAACATCACTCCCTTCATTATACCATATTTTCTATTATTTGCTATATTAAGGTAAATTATTAGCTATTTCGCTTTGCCTTTTACATTACATCAATTCCATACTCCTTGAGAAAGTTAAAGAGCTTTCTTAAGGGCAGCCCTACAACATTCGTATAGCAGCCCTCGATACCATCCACCAGGAGCGCTCCCTTTCCCTGAACAGCATAGGAGCCTGCTTTATCAAAAGGCTCCCCTGAGCTGATATATCCTTCTATTTCAGACCTTGTCAGCCTGGCAAAGCGAACCTTCGTCGTCTCATGTCCAATCATGGCAGAGCCTTTTGCTGCATCTAAAAGAGCAATCCCGGTAATAACAAGATGCTCCCTTGCGTTCAGTCTATTAAGCATTCTGCGGGCGTCATCCTCATCAATAGGCTTACCAAACACCTCATCATCACATACAACAATTGTATCGGCTCCAAGCACAAGTCCACTAGCCACACCTTTTGCAACATCAAGAGCTTTCATAAAAGCAAGCTGCTCAGCATTCTTTTCTGGTGAGCCGGAAAAATCTGCCTTTCCCTCATCCACATCAGCCGGCCTCACGGTAAAGGGTATCCCCGCCTGGCTCAGCAGTTCCCTCCTCCTTGGTGAAGAAGAAGCAAGTATAATCTCATCCATCCGTCCAACTCACCCCATAGTACAGTTTCAAAAGCAATATGCTAATTTCACTCACGCGTCTATTTGGCTCAATGCTTTTTTGTATCAAGCTAATAAGCTCTTTCCATTCTACCACAAAAATAAAAGGATATATATAATAATATACCCAAAAAAACCAGCTTATTTACACAATAGGATTTATTGCTATGCGGTTTGCCCTTTGCGGAGGCTACTTCGGAGCTCTTACTTCAAAATGACTATATCAATCCTTCTGTTTTTCTGTCTGTTGTACTCACTATCATTTGGGACAATCGGCTTAAACTCAGCGTTCCCGGCAGCTGTTAGATGTTCATTCTTAAGGCCACACCTATCAACAAGAAATTTGACCATGTTAGTCGCCCTTCTAGTTGACAGTTCCCAGTTGGATGGATATGTTGTTGTATGAATCGGACGGTCATCTGCATGTCCCTGAACCAATATTTCGGCATCAATTGATTCTAAAACCTGCCCCAGCTTTTCCACTATCGGTTCCGCTGAAGACTTCATTTCGGCACGTCCTGAATCAAATAGTATAATAGAGTCCATTCTTAAAATAATCTTTGTCTCTTCCTCTATGACCTTTATGTTTTCATTCAATCCCATTTCATCAATCAGTTCCTGTATATCAATCTTGGCAACCTTTATAGTTTCCATTTTGATATCATCAATATCCTCCTCAGTGCCATCAGGATCCTGACCTTCTATAATCTCGTTCAATTGATCAAGAAGCTCATCACCTGATTCATAAGGAGTAATACTGATCATGGTATCCGCATCCTTAGCAGGCATTATGCTAAAATCGTTTGAAAAAGCCGCACGCATAGATTGTGCAACCTCTTCAAACTTTTGTTTGTCAACAATAGCCATTGAAAAAAGCAGAATAAAAAAGCAGAGGAGCAAGGTCACAAGATCACTATAAGTAGTCAACCACGATCCGCCGCCCCCTGAGTCTTCTGATACAGCTCGTCTCTTCCTCCTGCCCATTTATTCCACTCCTATCAACCGGAAATTGTATTTTCTGCTTCTTCAGGCTCAGCCTTTTCTTTGACTTCTCTTTCTTCCGGCCCAAGAAATATCCTGAGCTTTTGCTCAAGCATCTTCGGATTTTCTCCTGCCTGTATTGAAATAACTGCTTCTGCAATCATTTCCTTCTGATTTACTTCCTCATCGCTCTTCATTTTTAGCTTTCCAGCAATTGGTAAGCAGATAAAATTCGAAACGAAACTACCATAAAAAGTGGTTACCAATGCAACTGACATGGAAGGGCCGATCTGAGCCGGATCCTCCAGCTTCAGCAACAGGTTTATAAGACCTATCAGCGTACCGATCATGCCCCATGCGGGAAATATAGCTCCCATCATATTAAAGATATCTATTCCCTTTTTGTGCCGCGACTGCATGTTTTCTATTTCAGTATCCATGAAATCCTGTATTGTCTCAGATTCAATTCCATCGACAACCAGCTGCAGCGATTGCTTGATGAAGGGATCCTCCATCTCTTCCAGCTCGGGCTCAATAGAAAGAAGGCCTTCCCTCCTTGTTTTTTCGGAAAGCTTCACCATCATGGCAATAGTTTCTGGTGCGGATGAGGTTTTGTCGGTGAAAATGTGCTTTGTCACTCTCAAAATGCCGAGCACATCCTTGAGTCTGAAGCTAATCAGAGTGGAGCATATACCCCCGCCAATCGTAATGAAAACTGCAGGCAAATCCCAATAGGAGCCTAATTCTCCTCCAATCAAGATTGAGATAATAACACAGGCTATACCAGCTAAAAAACCAATAATCGAACCTAAATCCATATCACTTCATCCTTTGCTTATTGCAAGAAATAACAACACTGACCATACATCATCGTGCTGTTTTTTTCAAATGACGATTTCAATACTAAATATGTTATCGGATAAAGATGAGTTTTGCATTATATCATTTTAAGAATTCCATTGGCAAAGGCTTTTGCCATAGGAACCTCAAGAGGCTTTATTGCAAACTTAATTTTTAGTTTGTCGAATTCTCTTCCCATTTTTCTATAAAAGCCTCTCAGGTACTTGAAACTCATCGGCGAATACTCCTCAAGTTGTCTTAAATAGCTGGCAGTGTACATATCAGCGTTACATGCAACAGCTCCCATCATCAGAAACAAGACGCTCTTTTTCATTAATCTTTTTATTGCTTCCGACTCAGGAGAAGCAAAGCATTTATCACCATCAAGGATGTTGCTTATAAAGCTAATCAGTTTGTTGGTATTATCTTCCGAAGTAACATTCGCATCGGAGCTTGAAAAAATAGACATATGTCCATCCTTTTTGTCCTCCTTTGCATCCTGCAAATCGTCCAGAAGTTGTAGCAATACTCCAAATCCAAAAAGGAAGGAGGCCTCTCCCTCAGAAAGTTTGCCCTTGACCAGGCAACCATCTGCCAATACAGAGCATCCGCCCTTCTCTATGCTAATGTCCAGAATGTCTGAACCGGATAATTTTGAAGATCTACCGCCCCTCTTGTCAAGCTGCTGTACACTTCTTTCCTGCGCAGTCT
>JAAYBT010000271.1 GCA_012730015.1 Clostridiaceae bacterium | reverse complement strand
CACAAGTGAGGCACAATTCTTGCTTCTCTTTTATTGTCGTGATCTCCATTAGCTTAGGCAGTCCATCGTTTGGCATCCAGCCCAATGGTGAACCCTCCGAAAACGCAGAATTTTACTACCCTCTTTATGATGGTAACATCAGCCAATACGACTGTGATGAAATATCCTATGGTGCGAAACACGGGGCATGTTAGGATCATCGATTGCCCAAGATTCTTCAATGTTCTCGTCTTCGCCCCAATTGTTTTCATCACCGCCAAAGAACTTCTGCCTGTGACACTTGTATTTAACAACTTCGTTTCATTCAAGTCTATACTCGTTCCAATAATAATTCTGTTTACCATAACCCTTCCATTCGTTAGTAGTGTAAATTTTCATATACATCATCCTTTCGTTATTTGCAACCTCCTGTTTGCATAGTACAATACAATATCTAAACGCAGAGCGCCATATTCACCCGTGGCCGGAGGCAGGTCAACACCGGTAGAGGGGATTTCGCCTAACTTCTCAGCAGTCGTGACACCGATGGGAGCTCTACTTTTGCCTGCTCACATTTGCTGACTGGTATAAAATTTTCGTGAACACTTGACAACAATTAGCTGGTTTATGTGAAGTATGGCCTGTCCTCCGGCCACTCAGCGGAGCCAAGGCAGGAATTCCTTAACCCATATAAACAATTTGATAAAATCACTTTAAATTATCCAAAAACCTTCGTGCTAATGTAAAAATTCTTTGATCATTCATACTTGAACCATATGCAATATCAGCGATTGCAAGTTTTGTGCTGACTATTCGAAGTTGCACTTGTCTTGTTGTATCATTTCCCATCTTATAACCATCAAATATTGCCTGTCTTAATTTAGGTTTGTCGTAAGTGTACCTGGCATTGATCACACCAAAACTATCAACATCAATGCCCCAGAGCATATTCTCAAAATCAATAACACCAGTGAAACTACCATTGCTGTCAATCATCCAGTTATTCTGTGAATAATCCCAGTTTGTTGGAACCGGCACACTATCTGCAAAAACATTGCTGTTATTTATACACCAGTCAACCAAAGCCTTATCGCCACAACTCAATAGTCCTTTATCGCATCCTTCCTTAAGCAAGCTTTCCAATGATGATACAATGTAGTTAACCGGATCGATCTTTGTATTTTTTTCATATGGTGTGCCATCGGCAGACGGTGTCCCAAAATATGTCCCCTTGTATTTGCAGTGCAATGTTTTAAGAAGTTCTCCTGCTTTAAAATATGATTCCTCCAGAATTTTATCATCTGTTATATTAAACTCGTTTATTGTTTTACCTTGAATTTGAGTAATAATAATACCAAAAATGTTATCAGAGTTAAACGAATGTAATAACTTGGGTGTAAAAGGCTCTAATGCCGAAGTCCAATTCTTATATGCATAAACCTCCGGATTCCATCGGCTAAGGCGATTATGGATTTTTACAAACAATATCTCATTACTAACCTTTATTTTAAATACGCCGGTTCTATTACTATCGTTTCGTAAACCTTCAACGATATCAAAGTTACCAACCAAATCACTTACAATACTAATCAATTTTTCATCCATAATCATTATGTCCAAACCTCACTTTCGCAGACCGTTTCATTTGCAGAGCACCTATATTCGCCCGGCAGCCGGAGGTCCGGGCGACGTAAGTGAGCCGCCTTTCATATAACGCTCCGGTTTTACGACGCCGATGAACTGGGCCCGTAAAGCCCTTCTCCCTGGCGGTGCTTGCACCTAGTATGTTGAGTGCGCTAGCACGAATTACCTTTACAACATACACAGGAGCGAATCGGTGTGGTGCCTACTCGCGCTCCTGCTGGCAATGGTATAAGGCCGGATGACTTACCTCAGGCACCCTTGCGCGACCGCATTGTTATGCGACGTACCCCTAAAAACTCTATTTCTTCTGACTTATATAAGCCATGATTGCTATACCCTAGTATCGAAGGTTCCATACATGTCATAAAGTGATACTTCAACCATACCTTGTACTCGTCTTCATTCATTTCATTTACCGTTTGGCTTAACAATGTACTAATCCCATCAACACCAATATCCCAGATTTTCTCGGTACTAAAGCCATTCATCATTGTTTCAAATTCTTGTGGAGTATAAAAATAGGCATCCGTCCAAAAGCACTCTTCGTCACTGGAGCTGACCATACCTTCATTAATGATTCTTCCTACCCATTCATCAGTAAGATATTTTTTATTGTCTTTTACCAGCCTCGAAAAAACATAAAATCTATTTATATAAGCCAGTGCTAAAATCCCGTCTTTTTTCAAAACTCTCAAACTCTCACTTACAGCACTGATTCTATCATCACTATTCGTTAAGTGATACAAAGGGCCAAAACAGAATACCACATCAAAACTCTCGTCATCAAATCTTGATAAGTCTTTACCATCAACTATTTCCGCTCTCATATTTAATTTCTTATCTGAATTTTGGATTCTTGATTTTATAGCATAAACATGTTTGGGAGTTAGGTCTGTAGATACAACCTCGTATCCCCTTTCAGCATAATAAAACGAGTATATGCCTGTCCCTGCTCCGATATCCAAAATTCTGGAGTTTTTTGGTATAACTTTATCAAGGAATTCTACTGTAGTTAGAAATTCTATTTTTCTTGCATTATCGGTTTTTAATCTTTGATCCTCGTCATAGTGCTCTTGGTAGTACTTTGCTACTGTATCCATAAAGCCACCTCCGAAAATATTCTCCAAGGTCTCTTCCTGTTCAGAGATATGTCGTATAACGGCTCAGCAGTCGCGACGCCGATGAGCAGTAAAGCCTCTAGCTGAGCCGCACCAAGTCTATCAAGGGCAAGCCTGCCCGACGAAGATAGAGGTGGGCGGTGCTCCGTCACCGCTCTGCGAATCGGTGTGGTGCCTGCTCGCGCTCCAACTGCCAATGGTATAAGTCCGGATGGCTTTCCCCTGGCACCCTTGCGCTGACTGCTTTGTTCTACGGAGTGAGGGCCTCACGAAGCAAGAGCACCACGGACGGTGCGGCCTATCACTAATTCTCATATATTTTTATTTTACCGCTAAATAGATCTTGGTAATAATCAATCCCATCTAAATATGGACCTAAATAAAAATATTTGTCTTTATTAGTCAATGTATATACTACCTCTGATTCTTCCTCTTCTCCAAAATCTATTTTATCTCTGCCTACAGTATACTGTTCTTCTTTTAAGTAATCTTTAATCACTGGATTTCCGCCTTTATATGCCTCATAATCAAATTCATCTTCAGGTTGAAAAACTCCTCCCTCAATAACTAATTGCTGATCATAAAGTAAGGTTACTTGATTGGTTTTCTTTTCATATTTCCATTCACCTCTAGATGCAATTAATCTTTTTTCTTGTGTCATCTGATTTGGTATATGAAAAAATTCCCCATCTTCAGAAAATCTTAAAGTTTCAGCATATCCAGCAGCTACACCCACATTTCCTATTTGCCACATTCCAATCAAATCAGTTTCATCAAAGTCAAGATTTCTACTTTCAATATCGATTATATTTTTTGTTGATATCTCATTATTTTGACTTGAATTATTAATTTGAGGGGTACTATTCGAATCAATTTTGTCGTTTTGATTCTGACAGCAACTAAAAGATAAAATTATAGTTATTGATATTATTATACAACAAATGATTTTCTTACAAATCATTGAGATCCCTCCTATAAAAATGGTTTACTTTATTACTACAGTGTCTATCTGAAAAACGGCGCATGGACGCGCCGACATTTTGCCCCCATTTCGTCTAACTACATCTTTTGCGACGGGTGTCGTGTAATAGTCATCTAGCTAAAGTCAATAGTATTCAAGTTTCGCTGCATACCAGTCTGATACATTGCTTATTTAGTTACATTCAATTTCAAGAATATACCTTATACATTTTAGCACAATATGCCATTTTTTTCTACTATTATCAAATAGAATTATATAGGGGGTATTATTATTCTGACAAATATAATTTCAATGACAGAACTTGAAGAACATTTTGAGTTTTTGTATGTCTGATAACTCCCAAATAAACCACACCTAATTGGACTTAATGATTCGTTAAGATTCGATTCAGAGGCATAAAAATTTTCCCATTCAACTCAGATTCAACTTTTTCTAAAAATTTATCTTTGTCCCTGAAAAGCAAAAACCCCTGAAACATAGTGTTT
>JAAYBT010000270.1 GCA_012730015.1 Clostridiaceae bacterium | reverse complement strand
TATTATGGGATTTAGAAACGATTTTGCCTGGGGCGGAGTATCCGCCTCTTATCAAATTGAAGGTGCAGCATATGAAGATGGAAAAGGGCTTTCGGTGTGGGATATGTTTTGCAAGCAAGAAGGTCGCATACTCGACGGCAACACCGGCGATATAGCCTGCGACCATTACCACCTCTATCAAAAGGATGTTGATTTAATGCAGGAGATGGGCTACAAGGCCTATCGCTTTTCTATTTCATGGCCACGAATATTGCCCGACGGCGTCGGTGCGATAAATGAAAAGGGCTTGGATTTTTACGATCGCTTACTTGATAGCCTTCTGGAAGCAAATATTACACCCTATGGCACATTATTTCACTGGGATTATCCCTATGCGCTCTTTCGTCGAGGCGGCTGGATAAACCCTGACAGCCCCAAATGGTTCGCAGAATATACAGAGGTATTAGCTAAACGGCTGGGTGACCGTATGAAGTATGTTATGACAATCAATGAGCCACAATGCTTTATTGGTATCAGCTATGACGAGACAGTTCATGCGCCGGGTATCCATTTTCCTATATGGGATACTCTGCTCATGGCTCACAATGTTCTGTTGGCCCATGGACTCGGCGTTCAGGCTTATCGTTCACTTGTTCCTGACGCAAAAATCGGCTGGGCCCCTACCTGCAGTGCGCATTATCCGGATACAGAGACCCCCGAGGATATTGATGCGGCGCGCAGGGCTTTTCTTGACATAGATGCTAAACGCCCATTCTGGTCCGTTTCTCTGTGGAATGACCCGGTTTTCCTGGGCAAGTATCCACAGAAGCTCTACGATTTATTCGGTCAGTACATGCCTCAAATAAAGCAGGACGATATGAAGATTATCAGCCAGCCTCTGGATTTCCTTGGGCAAAACATTTACAATGGACATGCCATCCGTGCCGATGGCAAGGGCGGTGTTGAGTTCGTCGACCGCAAGAAGGGCTATCCCTACACAGGCGCAAAATGGCCTATTACGCCAAAAGCACTCTACTGGGGTCCGAGGTTCCTTGCTGAACGTTATAAGCAGCCTATCTATATTACAGAGAACGGCATATCCTGCCACGATGTTGTCTCACTTGACGGCAAGGTGCATGATCCCAACCGTATAGACTTCTTGAACCGCTATCTTCTGGAACTGCGGCGGGCAGCTGACGACGGAGTTGATATCCGGGGCTATTTCCACTGGTGCGTAACAGACAACTTCGAGTGGGCTAAGGGCTTTACTGAACGTTTTGGTATGGTGTACTGCGATTTCGAAACACAGGAGCGCATTCTTAAGGATTCAGCCTATTGGTTCCGGGACACGATCCGCGCCAATGGTGAAAATCTATGACGATTTGAAGTGATAAAACTAACCAAGCAAATGACAAGGGGTAAACAAGCATAGCCGCTTATTCCGACTATGCTTGTTTCATAATTACGCTTACACACCCAGCTTATTTATCCTAATCTGCTCACTTGCGGTGAAGTTGTTCTTCGCAACATGCCCCTTCAGATGCATGATCTTCTCATGGATAGCATCAATAATCCATTCAGGCTGCGGGAAGAAGTAGTCCTCCAGCTCATGGGCAGGGGTAATCCAGTTTTTCGAGCCAACCACTACCGGCGGAGCATCCAAATAGTCAAATGCAAGCTCGCTTATCGTCTGGGCCATGTCCTTCAAATGGGAGCCGCGCTCGCAAGCATCGCTGGAAAGCACAATCTTACCGGTTTTCTTTACGGATTCAATTACCTTGTCATAGTTGAAAGGAACGATTGATCTGGCATCGATAATCTCCGCGGATATTCCATGCTTCTCTTCAAGTATCCTTGCAGCATCCAGAGCACGGTACAATGTCGCACCAATTGTAAGAATTGTTATGTCCTTTCCCTCTTTCTTGATATCCGGTTCACCGATGGCTACTTCGTAATAGCCCTCCGGCACCCCTTCCTTATGGAACATCTCACCTATATCATAAATCCTCTGGCTCTCGAAGAACACCACCGGATCTGTTCCCATGAGGGCAGAATTCATCAAGCCTTTAGCGTCATATGGGCTCGCAGGAAATACAACCTTTAAACCCGGTATGTGGGCGCATAGCGAAGTCCAGTCCTGTGAGTGCTGTGCGCCGTATTTGGAGCCCACTGAGATCCTTAGCACAACCGGCATCTTCAGTATACCGGCGCTCATGGACTGCCACTTGGGAAGCTGATTGAATATCTCGTCCCCTGCTCTGCCTATGAAATCGCTGTACATCAATTCAACAATAGCTCGGCCTCCGCACATGGCATAGCCTACAGCGGATCCCACGATGGCTGCCTCGGAAATAGGCGAGTTAAACAGCCTGTTGTAGGGCAAGGTCTCGGTCAGTCCTCTGTATACTGCGAAAGCGCCGCCCCAATCCCTGTTTTCTTCGCCATAGGCGATCAAGGTGGGGTCTTCATAGAATTTATCAATAATGGCTTCAAACAAAGCGTCTCTTAAGTTAAATACCTTATTCTTTGAAACAGGCTTACCATCCTGTATGCCAAACCGAATTTTCCTGCTGATCTGCTGTACTCTTGGATTTTCTTCCATGGGCATCAGCACCTCAGGCTCCCTGTCGTCCATCCTTTCAACTCTCCCATTAGAAAACATAAGATCGGCTATCTGATTGGGGTTGGCTATAAGGTTCATCCTCGGTGAAACACTGTCATCCGTAGCAAGTGAGCATGCCTTTGTAATCAACTCCCTGGTATTTTCAAGTATTTCCTCAAAGGCATCATCCTTAGCAATTTTCGCTTTTTTCAGCTCTTCCCTGTAACCAATCAGCGAATCCTGAGCCATCCATGCATCCATCTCTTCCTTTGATCTGTAGCTGGAAGCGTCAGAAGGCGAGTGCCCGGAGAATCTGTAGGTCAGCGTGTCAAGAAGCACAGGACCGTCCTTATCCTCCAATATCTTTTTCTTGCGCTTCATAGCATCGATAACAGCCAGCGGATTGTAGCCGTCTATCCTCTCGGCATGCATCTGTTCCGGATTCATGCCTGCGCCGATTCTGGCCAGCATATCATAACCCATTGTTTCACCGCGGGTCTGACCGCCCATGCCATACTGATTGTTGAATACATTAATAATAAGCGGCAGACCACCTTTGTATTCCCCTTCCCAAAGCTGCCTGTACTGATCCATGGTAGCCATGCAAAGAGCTTCCCAAACGGGGCCGCAGCCCAGAGAGCCGTCGCCTATATTAGCTATTACAATGCCCTTTTTCTGATTGACCTTCTTAAAAAGCGCAGCACCTACGGAAATATCCGCAGAACCGCCGACTATTGCATTATTTGGATAAATACCAAAAGGAGTGAAAAATGCATGCATAGAGCCTCCCAGCCCTTTGTGAAAGCCGGTTTCTCTTGAAAATATCTCAGCAGCCGTTCCGTATATCAGAAAGTCAATAGCTAGCTCCTTGACATTATTTTTGTCCTTTTGTTTTCCTTCAACAACCCGTAATATGGCTCCGTCGAAAAAGCTCTCCATTATCTCCAAGAGCTCTTTGTCATCGAGCTTTTGGATGGCAGACAGACCCTTCGCCAGAATCTCACCATGGCTTCTGTGGGATCCGAATATAAAATCGTCCTTATCGAGAATATAAGCCTGCCCTACGGAAGATGCCTCCTGTCCCAGTGAAAGATGCGCGGGACCGGGGTAATTATATGTAATGCCATTGTATTCGTTGGTTGTCTTTATTGACGTGAGCATAGTTTCAAACTCGCGAATAATAGCCATATCCCGATAAATTCTCAGAAAATCCTCCCTTGTATAATTCTTCTTCTCCTCCTGGATGCTTTTCTTGTACTGATTGACCGGGATATCATTAAACTTAATCCAACCACTTTTTCTGATATCAGACGGATCAACAAATTGTGTTTTTGGCATGATATTTACATCTCCCTTTAGAATTCGAATATGGCTTCGCGTATAATCTCACTAACCGTAGGATGGGGGAAAACCAGTTCTTTTATATCGTTTACGCGCATCTGTGATTCAATCATAAGACACGCCCCGTAAATGATCTCAGATGAATAATTGCCTATCATATGAACTCCTATGACAGTTCTGTGCTTCTTATCGATAAGCACCTTACATATACCGTCTCCGCCTTCATTCTCGGCAGCATATCTGCCGCTGTACATCATAGAAAGCTTAGATGCCTCGAAGTCGATGCCCTTCTGCTTGGCAGATTCCTCATTTTCGCCTGTGCATGCTACCTCCGGGTTCGTATATATAACGGATGGAATAGCGCTGTAACGCATGATGTCCTTCCTGCCAAGAATATTGTTAATGCAGACCTCGGCTTCACGATAGGCCGTATGAGCCAGCATTGATACTCCGTTCACATCGCCTGCGGCATAAACCTCGGGCACATTTGTCCTGCAGCGCTCATCAGTCTTAATACTGCCCCGCTCTGTTATCACGCCAATCTTTTCAAGACCAAGGCCTTGTGACGCAGCTCTTCTGCCTATGCTCATGAGTACCTTATCGGCAGGCAGAGAATAAGCCCTTCCCTCAGATTCATAAATCACGGCATCTTCCCTGACCTCAGTAACCTTAGCGCCAAGCTTGAATTCAATGCCCTTTTTCTGGTAATTTTTCATCAATATCTCTGAGATTTCTCTGTCGGTGAAGCCGGCAATATGATCTAGCATCTCGACAACGGTGACCTTGCTGCCTGCAGAGTTAAAGTACGAGGCCATCTCCAGGCCGATTACCCCTCCGCCGACTATTACCAGGGAGGACGGTACCTCCTTTAAATCAAGGATTTCACGATTGGTAAGCACATAGCCCTTTTCAATTCCTTCCTTCACACCCGGTATCGCTGGTATCACAGGAACCGAGCCGCTTGCGATCAAAAGCCTCAGGCCTGTATAACTATTTTCGCCTGCCCTAACCTCAAAGCCCTCATCGCTTTTGCCCAAAATTTCGGCAGCTCCTTCAACCAAGGTAACATTGTTCATTTTTAGCTTGCTCTTTATTCCCGCAACAAGCTTCTTGACCACCTTATTCTTCCTTCTTACGACCACTTCATGATTTAATAGGGCATTCTCAACTGTTACTCCATATTTTTCTCCATTTACAGCGCCGTCATAAATCTTAGCAGAATAGAGCAGAGCCTTGGATGGAATGCATCCCTCGTTAAGACAAACGCCGCCCAGGAACCTTTTCTCTATCAGCAGTGTGTTGAGTCCCTCGTGACCTGCCCTCTCTGCGGCCAAATAACCGGCCGGACCGCCACCGATAATAATTAAATCAAATACCATCATATTCCCCTCCCCTATTTCGCCAGCATTGTGCTGAAGCTCTCCAGATTTGTCTTTAACTCCTTGAGGAAACGTGCTGCCGGAGCACCGTCAATAGCCCTGTGGTCAAAGGTTAGCGACAAGCCCATGGCCGGATAAAATTCTATGTCTTCGCCAACTTCTCTCGCCCTTTGCACGATATTGTTCACACCCAGAATACCCGTCTGTGGTGGATTTATCACGGGGGTGAAGCTCTCTATATCAAGTGTGCCTAGATTTGTAATTGTAAAGCTGCCTCCTGTGAGCATGTCAGGATTAATGGTTCCCGCCTGGCATTTCTTCACCAGTTCTTTAACCTCGGCGGAAATCGCATTCAGGGATTTTAGATTCGCATTAAAGAGCGTCGGAACCATGAGCCCGCGGTCGGTATCCACTGCCACGCCCATGTTTACATTCTTAAAAAGCTTTATCCTGTCGTCCAGGAAATGTGCGTTGAGGTTTTTGTGATTTGCCAGTGTGCGTGAAACGGCATAGATGATGATATCATTTATAGTGATGTTTTCTAGCCCAAGTCTTTCCTTATTCGCCTTATGCTTCTTTCTGAATTCAAGTATATCTGTGGCATCAAAGGTGCTGTTAAGAGTAAGCTGTGCCATAGTGGATAACGACTGGTACATGGTTTTTGCTATAACCTTTCTGATATTCGGCAGCCTTACCTCTTCATATAAAGTTTCAGTTGAAGGCTGGCCAGTAGCTCCCCCGGCACCAGAAGCACCGTTATAGGCCGTGTCTGCTAATGTTGAAGCTCCTACGGTCTTACTTCCCTCCAGATCACCAGTTGTTATCCTTCCACCAAGCCCGGTACCGATAATTGCCTCAACTGCGGAACCTTTTAACTGCTCCACTCTTGCCGCAGCCGTAAATACCGCGCCCGACTCCTTCAAAGTAGTTATATCCTTTTCAACGATCCTGCCGTAAGGTCCCGTTGGTAGCGCATATCTATAGTCAATACCGATTTTTTCTGCCAGATTTCTTGCCCTGGGTGATATCTTTATGTCTTCTCCCGCCTTAAGCTGATTTACCACTGCAGCAGCAATCTGTGGCTCAACACATTCATTCTGTGTCTGCATTGTGTCATGTTGTCTATTCTCATGTTTGCTCTTTGCCATTAGTTCAGCGGCTTCCACATCGTCCTTTACAGAAGCTTCATTGCCTTCCCTGGCTTGACCGCCTGCTGCGCCCCCGTCGGAAGCAAGGTTTGGGTTAAACTCTACGGTGCTTTCTCCCTCGTTTCCAATCACGCAAACATTGACCAGAACCGGGACATCATCACCCTCATCAAAGAATGTGTCCAGTAGAATACCCTCAACCTTTGCTTCTTCCTCAAAGCTGGCTTTATCCGTTTCATAAGAGAAAAGGATATCGCCCGGCTCTACCCTATCACCTTTCTTTTTGTTCCATTTTGAAATAATACAGCTCTCGACCGATTGTCCCTGCCTTGGCATAATAATTGGAGCAGCCATATTCCTTCTTAGCCTCCTTACAGTTTCTCGTCATTTATCTATTTCACATTTCTTTTGCATTTGCCAACAAATATTTCTCAGCCTCTGCCGACCATAGTCCATTTGTCTTGTCGACAATATCTGCAAGTCTTCCAAATAAGGGATTGTCTTTCTCCTTTTCCCTTAAGCTGTCAATAGCCGTCAATTCCATCTGTATATTGGTATATATCAGCTTCTTGCCGCCGGGAATATTCGGCAGCTTCAATACTGTATCCACCACACTATCCAGCCCTCCGATATGTGTTATCATTGAAGCCGGATTGATGATGCCTTTTCCCATCATATCCAAGGACTCCTTCAGATCACCTGTATTACCGCCGCTGGTGCCCACAACATGGGTGGCATTATAGTGGACATCGTAAAAGTTGAACTCCGCCGAAAAGCCCGGATTGCTGGGACCTGCAAAAAAGTTAAGACAGCCATCATAGGCAAGCAGCTTATCTCCCATTTCCACAACAGACTTAACCGGTGCAAATACAAATACATCATTATAACCTTTTCCATCTGTGAGACTCTTTAGATGATCGACACCCTTATCAGAACCGGAAGTATTGACATAAACAAGCTCTACGCCATTTCTCTTCGCCTCGTCCGTCGTATATATGGAAGCTGCTCTCTTAAGCCTGTCTTCGTCAATATCCGTAACTACCAGCAGCCTAGGCTTTCTGTTACAATGGATGGCATAATCGATGGCACCAAGCCCCATAGGACCAACGCCTGCAAGAATCGCCATATTGCCGTCCTCAACGATGCCCATATCATGTATGTAGCTACCCGGTTTGGTATGATAATTAGCATGAAAGGTACCTACTATACAGGACATAGGCTCAGCAAGAGAGCCGCTAAAAAATGCATCTCCTTCATAGGGCAAAAGGCAGCCCAGCTCCATGACAACATTGGGTATTACTATATATGTCGCACTGCCACCAATATATTTGAAGGAATATCCGGGTGACGCATATGGATCATTCTTCTGGTTTAGTGCCGGCTGAATGGTGAACTTACTGCCTGCCCTGTAGCTATCCTTCCATTTGCTGCCGACCTCCACAATTTCACCGCAGAATTCATGACCTATAATAATTGGATTGTGCGCAATATCCTTCGGTACCCTTTTGTGTTCAGCCCCTTGAATCGCTGCTTTGTAGGAGGACATGCAAATACTGTCGGATATAATATGAGCAAGAATCTCATCCTCACCGATTGGTGGTAGGTCGAATTCCTCAAGCCTTAAATCATTCTTCCCGTACATTCTGACTGCTTTTGTCTTCATAATATTTCTCCTCGCTACGAATAACTATTAGGTAGATGCTTATTTTTACGTATACGTATATTATTGTGTGCCTTAAATCTATATCTATAATATCACACAATATAACTGAAAACAACACAAAACAAAATTCGTTTATCAAATATAGACACAATCCAACATTCGTTGTATAATTAGGTAATGGTACTCTAACCTAACTTATATCAGCGATTTATAAGGAGGACTTTTTTAGTGACTCAGAGATTAAAGGATCAGGTGGCGATCATTACAGGCGGGGCACAGGGTCTGGGCGAAGCGCTTGCCCACAGGCTTGATGCGGAGGGCTGCAAGCTGGTGGTGGCTGATATAAATATAGATGCAGCAGAAAAAGTGGCTGCCGGTTTAAAGGACGCAATTGCCGTTAAGGTAGATGTTAGTAATGAACAGCAGGTCGAGGCTATGGTCGATGCTACAGTTTCAAAATACGGCAGGCTGGATCTACTTGTTTCAAATGCCGCTATTCTGATAGCAAAGCCGGTAATAGACTTCCCCGGCGAGCAATGGAGAAAGATGGTGGATGTAAATCTGGTCGGCTATTTCCTATCTTCAAAAGCCGCAGCCAGGGTTATGATCCCAAACAGAAAAGGCAATATCATCCAGATAAACAGCAAGTCCGGCAAAAAGGGATCCTACAAGAATTCTGCCTATGCTGCGGCAAAGTTCGGCGGCATCGGTTTTACTCAAAGTCTTGCACTTGAGCTGGCGGAATACGGCATCAGAGTCAATTCAATCTGCCCCGGGAATCTGCTAAATTCTCCTTTGTGGAATGAAGGGCCTAACAGTCTCTTCAAACAGTATGCGAGAAATCAGGGTATAACAGAAGAACAGGTAAGGCAGAAATATTTGAATCAGGTTCCCCTCGGAAGAAGCTGTGAGTATGAGGATATAGCAAATGCTATGGTGTTCTTGGCCTCCGATGAAGCCAGCTATATGACGGGCCAGGCCATTAATGTGACAGGTGGTCAGGAGATGCGCTGAGAGTCGCTATGTTAGATAGTGTAGATCAGCTTATTAAGCGGCATAAATACTATCTATGAGAATTGTACTTTGGAGGACGTAATAATGAAAGCGGATGTAAACCTGCTGCTAGACAATCTGAGCAATACTGATGTAAACATCAGGCTGGATAGCCTGAAAAGACTTATGAACAGAATAGAAGCCGGAAAATTGGAAAAGCCGCTAGCCGGTAAGGATGTAAATAACCACATCCATACAAGCTATTCCTTTTCTCCCTATTCGCCGACAAAGGCAATTTGGATGGCTTATACATCAGGTCTGGCCACTGCAGGCATCATGGATCACGACTCCATCGGCGGTGCCGGAGAGTTTATCGGAGCCGGTAAGATAGCAGGTATTATGACTACAATTGGTGTGGAATGTAGAGCAGACTTTTCAAAAACGTCCCTCAAAGGCAGGAGAATAAATAATCCCGATCAGGATTCAGTTGCCTACGTGGCACTTCACGGCATTCCCCACACTCAGATCGATGCGGTCAAAGAGTTCTTCAAGCCTTATACGGCGTATCGTAATATGCGAAATATTGAGATGATTAAAAATATAAATGACCTGATGAAGCCTTCTGGCATTAAGCTAAGCTTTGAAAAGGACATCGTGCCACTTTCAAGCTTTCAAGATGGAGGCAGCATTACGGAAAGGCACATTTTATTTGCCCTTTCCTTGAAGCTTATTGCCCTTACAGGTAAAGGACTGCCCCTCGTGGATTTTCTTAAGAATAGGCTAAAGCTTGCTGTCAGCTCAAAATCAGAAAGCTATCTATTGGATTCTTCTAATCCTCATTATGAATATGATTTGTTGGGGCTTCTAAAAGGCGAACTCGTTTCCTCAATTTATGTCAATGCCAGCGATGAATGCCCCGACATAACAGAAATTATACGCTTCTCAGACAGCATAGGTGCTATTTGTGCATATGCATATCTTGGCGATGTCGGAAACAGCGTTACAGGCGACAAGAGGGCACAGAAATTCGAGGATGACTACATCTTTGAGCTTTTCGAGCTGCTTCACAGTCTTGGCATCAAAGCGGTTACCTATATGCCATCCAGAAACAGCATGGCACAGCTGGACATGGTAAGGGCATTATGCGACAGGTACTCCTTATTCCAAATCAGCGGTGAAGACATCAATTCGCCGCGACAGCCTTTCATATGTACAGCTCTTAGGAATGAAAAATTCAATAACCTATACGAAGCAACATGGGCATTAGTAGGGCATGAGCTTGCTGCAACCGAAAACCTTGATTCGGGTATGTTTTCGCCCCAGTCAATCAGCAAGTACCCTTCTTTAGAGCAGCGCATAAAGGTTTACATGAGAATAGGTCAAAATAATATCTAACTACGGTATTACATTTTTGGAGGTGGATTATTAAGTGTTTGGAATTGAGAGAAGAAGCAAAATCATGTCTATCTTATATGAAAAGAAAAGCATTCTCGTTAGTGAAGCTGCCCTTTCCTTTTATGTGACCGAGGAAACCATCAGACGGGACTTAAAGGAACTAGAAAAGAAGGGGCTCCTGACCAGAACACACGGTGGAGCAGTACTTGTAGATGCAGACGACAAAAGATTGGAGCCTCCCCTTGAGATAAGAGAAGGAATTAATATCAAGGGCAAGAATTCTATTGGGAAATATGCCGCCGACATGGTCAACGACGGGGATACTCTCTTTCTTGACGCCAGCACCTCCTCCCTATATGTAGCTAAACATCTAAAGAATAAAAAGAACCTCACAATAATTACAAACGCAGAGCGAGTAATTATTGAGCTTGCAAGCTGTAAGGATATGACGCTTATATCAACAGGAGGCATATTCAGAAGCAGCAGCCTTTCCTATGTCGGCCGTGCTGCAGAGAACACCATCAGCAATTATTATGCCAATAAGCTGTTTCTCTCCTGCAAGGGTTTTTCGCCCAAGAGTGAGCTTACAGACTCCAATGAGCAGGAATCTGAGATCCGCAAAACAATGATCCGCTGCTCAAGTGAGGTCATATTCCTTTGCGACCATACAAAGTTCGATAAAGTAGGATATGTCAACACTGCCCGGCTGACTGATATTAATACAATTATCACAGATAAACCCTTCCCTGACAGCTGGACGGAATATCTGAACGAGGCGCCTGTGCGGATCGAGCTGGCGAAATAGCAAGGCCCCTGTTCCTCCTGTCTGACGCCTGCAATCTCTTGAAATTAGGCAGTTACGGTATTCGTATAGTACCGGCTTACTTCAGGTAAAATACCTCTGTCAAAGGTTTGATAGGTTCTTCTTCGTTGAAGTCAAAAGAACCCTCTACCATTTTTGATGTAATAGCATTCCAGCGATTGCAGGCTTCGCTTTTTGCGATATACTCATTAGCAGCCTTTACATCATCACACTCATAACAGTAAAAGAATTGTGTACCGTTTTGAAATATGGAGTAATTACGTATGCCCGCCCTGCTGTGCTCCTCCATGATTTCAGGCCAGGGATCCAAATGCATCTTTACATACTCCTCCAAACACTCCTCCTTCACCTTCCATGTCCATGCGAACTTATTGCTGTTCTCCATACCAGCACCTCCGATAAATGAATTGCTGTTACTTATTCAAATCCTTTACCAGGCTCTTCCTATATGCTTCACTTTCCCAGTTTTTTATGAAGTCTATGTCCTTCTCAGTCATTGTCTTCAAAGGCAACCCTCTGCCCTTTATTTCATTTACTACATATATGCAAGCCAGCAAGGCCTCTTCCATGACCCGTGCCTCGGATTCGTTTGTCTTATATGTGACCTCGCCGGTATCTGTAAATATGCTCAGCTTGTTTTCCAGCCTATTAAAGGCCACGGCGTTATTCAGATATACAAGCTGATCCGGATAAAGCACAAACTCATCGAAAAATCCCGGCTTGAGGTTTCCGCTCTTAATAAAGTCTCTTACGTAGCCTGTCTTGCTTATAAATGTATTCTCATCAACCTTTAATAGCTCGACTGTCGGGAAGGAGTCCTTAATATTTAGATATTCTTTAATCTCCTCATTGACCTCACTGTGAAGCTTTACAGTTTCAAGGGGATCATCACCGGCAACAACCAAGCCGTGATTCTCCATAAATAAGACCTTCGGTGCCTTGCCAGTGCGTTTTGTGCACTCCTGTATAGCCTCCTGTATCTTTAGGGTCAGACAGAAGCCAGGATTAATGTAAGGTATCCAAACCGCTTCATACTCCTTGCCGCCAAATATATTCTCCATAAGCTCCTTGCCATTAGCTGAGCATGTAAGGATGTTAGCGTAGACAGGATGAGTGTGTATGACATATTTATCTAGTATAGAGTGAAAACCAGCCTCAACAGAAGGCCTTAGGGCCTTGAGCCAGGGTGCCGCTTCGACGCTCTGCCTGGCCATATCTGCGCTCTCCTTCTCAAAATCCACATCCAGGCTTAAGTCAACCTGCTCATAGTAATTCTTCAATTTCATGTAATCTAATATTACATAGCCCTCTGACGGCGTAATCTGCTTGAGCATAAAGCCAGAAGCCTTAACAGCCATGTAGCGATTATCCAGCTTAACGGAGGTATTCCCTCCGCCTCCCTGAGTGTATTCGACCGGATTCCCTGCTTCCGTCGAAATGTATTCCAAACCCTTCAAAGCATTCTCATATTTATTGTAATCAGCCAATGTAATCGCCATATTAATTACCCGCTATTGGATTATTGCGTCAGTGTTATCTGGCCGCCAATACCCTTTCCTCATATTCTTTTACATCCTCAAGCCAATCGGCTCCAGCCGGAGTATTCATATCAAGACAATACTTATCCCACACTGCACCCAGAGGCAAAGCCTTGAACTCTTCCATTAAGGCCATCCTATTTCCGTAATTGCCTTTGTTCTCTTCTTCTACTAAAAGCTCTGTCGGCTCCAGCATAGCAAAGAGTATAGATTTCAACGCAGCCCTTGTGCCGGAAACCCATGCGGTAATTCTGTTGATGCTGCCGTCAAAGAAATCAAGCCCATAATAAACTCTGTCAAAAGCATTACAGCGCTTAATCTCCTGTGCCACAGCCACCAGCTCGTCATTGTAGATAACCACATGGTCGCTGTCCCAGCGCACAGGCCTTGAAACATGCAGCAGCAGATCGTCCGCAAACAAGAGTGCAGACGAAATCTTGTCGGCAACGCTTTCGGTCAAATGGAAATGTCCCATATCGAAGGTCATTGTAATATCATTTTTTAATGCATAGCTCATAACAAATTCGTGGGAGCCTGCTGTATAAGATTCCAGGCCGATGCCGAAGAGCTTGCTCTCAAAGGCATCGATTAAATATTTCCTGTCATACTTTACTTCAAAGATTTCATCCAGAGACTTTTTCAGTAACGCGCGATATCCAATCCTGTCTGATGGAATATCCTTCATTCCATCCGGGACCCATATGTTCATGATGCAGGTTTTCCCCAGTTCTCTTCCGATATCGGCGGCGATTTTTCTACAGGCCTTCACATGGTCGATCCAAAAGCTTCTAACCTTCTCATCCTTACTGCCCAGTGTGAAACCCGAAGCCGCCATGGGATGGCTGAAGCATGTAGGGTTAAAATCTATTGCCACATCGAGCTTTTTAGCCCAGTCAATCCATTTACTGAAATGGTCTGTCTTAATAGCATCACGCTCAACGATTTCTCCACCCGTCTCAGCGTAGATTGCATGAAGATTTATGCGGTGCTTTCCGGGAATCAGGCTGAGAGCCTTTTCATAATCAGCCCTGAGCTCGTCTCCCGTCCTTGCTCTCCCAGGATAATCGCCCGTGCTGAGGATTCCGCCTGAAGCCCCCATGGCACTGACTTCAAAGCCGTGGACATCATCGCCCTGCCAGCAATGGATCGATACCTGTCTCTTCCTCATATCTTCGAGAACCTTATCCGTATCCACGCCATAGGCGGCATAAGCTTCTCTTGCATATTCATAGCCCTTCAGTATTTCTGCTCGTGTCTTGACTTTTTTCATTAATTTCTCCCCCTTTTTCTAACATAAAAATACTAGCTCTTTATCAGCTTCAAAAAATCATCATATGCATTATCCCAGACATCAGCTTCCGAGGGTGAATATTCTACAACAGGGAATGAGCGCCTTACCAGCTCTCTGCCTTCACTGAGGCCTGCAAGCTCTCCGAGTGCTATAAGCTGCGAAATAATATTCCCGGTTGCCGTTGCCTCGACAGGCCCTACAATGACCGGCCTGCCGATAGCATTTGCCGTAAACTGCGATAACATGGTGTTTTTGCAACCACCGCCGACAATATGCAGCACAGGCAGCCTGTAGCCCAAGATTCCCTCCAGGCCTTCTATAGCAGTTCTATATTTAAGAGCCAGGCTCTCCAAAATACAGCGAACAATTTCCGCTTTCGTTTCCGGAGCTTTCTGGCCTGTCCCTACACAGAAATCCCTTATTTTAGTCACCATATTTCCAGGTCTCATAAAGCTGATATCATCAGGATCTATCAATGCGGCGAAGGGTGCTGCGCCTGAAGCTCCCGCCTCAAGCTCATCGAAGCTCATCGCCTCACCAGATCTGTCCCATTCCCTCCTACATTCCTGATATATCCACAGACCCATGATGTTCTTCAAAAGCCTTATCTTTCTGCCGAAGCCGCCCTCATTAGTATAATTTAACCTAAAGCTGCCCTCATTGATTATAGGCGATGGCAGCTCAACGCCCAGCAGAGACCAGGTTCCGCTACTGAGATAGGCATATTTGTCTTCCTGCACAGGTACTGATACCACAGCGCTTGCCGTGTCATGTCCCGCTACAGCCACCACCGGTATTCTTCCCGTCCCCAGCTCCCCAGCAACCGCTTGCGTAAGCTTGCCGGCAATAGTACCGGCATCGACGATCTGAGTTAATATCTTTGTCGGAATATCAAACCGCTCTATCAAATCAAGTGCCCAGTCGCCACTATTAGCATCAAGCATCTGAGATGTACTGGCTATAGTGTACTCTGTGCTTTTTTCACCAGTAAGAAAATAGCGCAAAAGATCCGGCGCGAAGAGTAATGTCTCTGCTTTATCCAGTATGGAAACATTGTTAAGCTTCATAGCCAGAAGCTGAATTAATGAATTGATCTCTAAGAATTGTATGCCTGTCTTCTCGTATATCTGCGTAGACGGCACTATCTCAAAAGCCTTTTCTACAATGCCCTGTGTTTGTGCATCCCTGTAGTGGTAAGGGTTCCCAAGCAATCTGCCGGCATCATCCAGCAGGCCAAAGTCAACACCCCAGGTGTCGATACCTATAGATGCAATTTCGCTATATTGCGATTTTGTGCATTTGTGTATCCCTTGTTTCATTTCGTGAAACAGTCTTAGGATATCCCAGTTCAGGCTCCCGCCAATCAGGACCGGTTCGTTGGCAAATCTGTGGAGCTCCTCAAGCCTCAGTCTATGTCCATCATATATCCCCACAATAGCCCTGCCACTACTGGCTCCGTAGTCAAATGCCAACATGTTCAACATAGATATCACCCCTTTAAGGTTATAGGCTAATCCTTTAAGAATTCCATTATACTATATAGTAAAAAAATTTACCCAACATTGCAGTGTTGTATTTGGCTAGATTGGATTTGCGCGTTGGTGGGATTGTAATCATTGTGGTGGTTACGGGCAGATGCCTGATATTAATACGGACGCCTCAACAACCTCATCACATATTGCGGCTGCTGCACACATGATTTTGCTTGCTAAAAAAAGTTGACTATTACTGCACTTGCAACTATCCACAGCACAATGTTTATGAGCAGCGGTTTGTCTTTGAAAAGAGTGACTTCGGGGCTTCCCCCCATGTCCTTGGAGGATACCAGATACTGATAGCGGAAAATGCCGTAGAGCACAAAGGGTATCGTCAGCATCATATAACCTGATTTGCCTGTAGAGAAAGTGTAAAGAGAATATGACATTACAGTAGTTGAAGTAATAACTGACAGCATGTTATCGATAAGCCCGGGTGTGTACTGCTCAAGATTTTTCCTGTGTTCGCCCGCCTTATCCGCCATCACATGCAGCTCGCTTTTTCTCTTGTTTAGTGCAAGAAAAAGTGCAAGAAGAGTAGTGCACAGTATAAGCCAGGGTGAAATCCATACGTCTATCACTGTGGCGCCTGCCACCGTGCGCAGTACGAATCCTGCCGATAATACAATAACATCAAGAATTACAATATTCTTAAGTGCCAGCGAATACGAAAGTATCAACAAAAAATATACCAGCAAAATAATAAACAGCTTAATATCAAATATGAGTGCCATCGTCAGTGATGCTACAAGAAGAATCAACGAGAATACAAGAGCCTGCGAACTGCCAAGCCTGCCCGCGGCTATGGGGCGTTTGCACTTGACAGGATGCAGCGCGTCCTTGTCCGCGTCAATAATATCATTAATAATGTACACGACACCCGAAACCATAGAAAAAAATGCAAAGCAGTATATCGTTCGCAAAATAAGCTCAAGTTGAAAAAAGGATTTTGAGAATATCAGTCCAGCAAATACAAAACAGTTTTTAACCCATTGCTTTGGGCGCATGGATTTAATCAGGTTTTTCGCAGTCTCAACAATACTCATAAACAAATCTTCCCTCTTCTCATAGGGCTTTTTATTTTCGTTTGCCGGTAAATGATTGAACAACAAATACTACCGCGGTGCTGCTATTCTATACACATTGCCATATCCAAAGCTGCCCGACTCTTCAAGTACATACATCCCCGCTATGTCCTCCAGATTGTAGAGCGTTGGCGGGACACCGCTGTCAAACCATATTATGTAGGAGTTTTCATCCCGCGATACCGCTGCTTTGAATTGCTCCAGCCCATACATATATGGTCCGCTTCTCTTCGGTATACAATAAGTCCTTATTCCCGTAAGTACGTAAACTGCGTCCGCGCAATTGCTATAATATGTGTATCGCCCGGAATAATCCATATATTTAATGAATCCATCCCTTTCATGCCACACATCGGAAGCAAATCCTCCCGCGCCGATTCGCCGGTTGTTTACCGTAAAAGCGGCGGAATTCAGCGCCGGATAAATAAGAAAAAGCGCTAGCAAAGCATATGTAAAAAATCCGGCAAGCTTCGGGTTTATACGAGCTTTTATTCGTTCATGCAAATAGTCCGCGGCAATAAACAATGACAACAGCACCGGCAGGTAAACAGGTGCCAGATATCTGTTGTTTATCGGTTCAAAAGCTACCAATGTAGCGGAAGCAATGAGGTAAACTATATAAATCGCGGAGTATGCCACAAAGAACAAAATAGGTAACAACCGCTCTGACTCTGATGACAGCTCCGATCCCGATGACCGCTCCCACGACAATTTCCTCAAAGGGTTATAATCCACAAGACTTCTGACAAGCACCACGGCAAACGCGCATGCAAGAGCCAAGGGGAGCAGGACAGCAAAAGACTTTAAAACATACAACAGCGTCCCATTGATATTCTGTGTCAACAACTTGTCCGGCTGCACCCATGTATAGACGGATTTCAGTGTTCTATCTATGTTCTGCCTAAGAGTGTATGTAGACGGAAGCCTGACGCCAAGCAGCGTCCCCGACACCATATAATTACGCAGCACCCATATGCCCATCGGCAGCACAGAAAGAGCTCCATAAAAGGCAATATCAGTAATCTTTTTCAGTATGCTCTTTTTCGTAAAAAGCAGAAATAGCGCCGCCGCTGCCACAACCGTCACTCCCGCATATCTGGCGGTACAGACAAGTGCTGAGAACACCGCAGCAAGAACCAAAGATCCAAACCGCCCCTTTTGTAAATAGCGTTCGAATTCTATGTAAAATAAAAGTAAGAACAGTATGAAGAGCATTTCAGTCCACATATACCTTGATACATGCAGCAACGGTACTGATAAAAAGAGAAGAATCGTCCCCCCTGCCGCAAGGATACCTGAATTGAGCTTATCAAACATCCATCTGCCCGCAAAGAAAACAATCAGGGCAAATGCCAAGCTGTTGATCAGTGTTGACGACGTTTGTTACCCAATTCCTGCCATTTTCCCAATCGCAAGCAGTAAAGATAACAGTGGCGGCCATTGTATAAAGGGGCTGGGATATCCAAAGTACTCAAAGCCGTCTCCATTGAGGAGACTCTGGGCGGCATACATATACGCTGCCGAGTCGTGAGTCATACCTGGTCCGTATTTTGCCTGGGATGCTGCCGCAAGAAGCCCTGCGCCCAAGCTGCAAAATAGTATGACAGCCAACCGGAGCTTGTGTTTTATTTTGTTAGTGGTCAATGCTTCTTTCTCCGTCAAATGACAATATAATTGCATAAAGTTTTAATGCAATTGATTTAAATATATCGCACTGTTCCACCAAATGTCAACCAAATGTCAGCGGAGCTCATGCTTGATTTGATTTTCTGTTACAATTTATGATATAAATGTTTATATAGGTATAACAGTAAGGGAGGTTTAGCTATGAAACAAGTCGTCTTGACACCGGGAGAATTATTAGATGCAAATGGTCATCTAAATCAGGCCGGCTACGCATATCAACTCATCAAGACTTATGACCGCAAAGCAATCAAAGCCAATACCCTTAGAATCAAGGAATGGGATTACTACTTAATAACAACGGATGAGTATGGGTTAGCCGTCACGGTAGCAGATAACAGTTATATGAGCTTACTGAGTGTAACGTTTCTAGATTTTATAGCAAGAACTGAACAAACTTTTAGTTCGATGTCGTTCTTAACTCTAGGTAAACTCGGTTTACCGGCTAGCTCCAAAACAGGTGATATCCATATAAATAATAAAAAAATTGATATTAGCATTACTCATGAAATGGATCATCGTCATTTGATGCTGTCCATCCCCAAATTCAATAAACAGAGCGCTCTGGAAGCAAATATTGTTTTGACTGAAAAGTATCAGGATACTATGGTCATTGCGACGCCATACAAAGAAAATCCTAAGGCGTTCTATTACAATCAAAAAATCGTTGGAATGCAAGCAGATGGCTCAGTTGAGTTCAATGGAAGGACATATTCTTTTTTACCAGATTGCTCTTATGGTATTTTGGATTGGGGTAGGGGCGTATGGACGTATGAGAATACCTGGTACTGGAGTGCGGCAAATGGAAAAATAAATAACGAATTGTTTGGCTTTAATTTAGGTTATGGTTTTGGTGATACTTCAAACGCAAGTGAGAATATGGTTTTCTACCAAGGCAAAGCGCATAAGCTGAACGGGGTTACTTTTGATATTCCCAAAAAGAGTGATGGTACTGACGACTATATGAAGCCTTGGGCTTTCCATGCTAGTGATGGACGATTTGAATCCAATTTTACACCGCTCCTCGATCGCTGTTCTAAAACACAGTTAGCGGTCCTGGTTAGCGATCAGCACCAGGTGTTTGGAACCTTTACCGGTCGTGCTATTTTAGATGATGAAAGCGTTGTCGAGTTCAATGATTTTTTGGGGTTTGCTGAAAAGGTTCATAACAAATGGTAGGTTATAGTAAAAATCTTCAGCCTATCTGTTATTGTGGAAATTACCGGGCAAGTGGGCAAAGACAGAGAATTTTTTTGTTATTGCAATAGTCCATAT
>JAAYBT010000048.1 GCA_012730015.1 Clostridiaceae bacterium | reverse complement strand
TGAGGTAAAATATGACGGAGAATAGAAAGCATGTGCAATGCGAGGGTGAATGCTGCGGCCTGTGTTGTACAAAGATAGAAGGCTTTGGTGTAACAAAGGGGCAGATAAGCATTCTGGAGGATGTAAATATTCATATACACTGCGGAGAGCTTACTGCTATCATTGGGCCAAATGGCGCGGGCAAGAGTACGCTGCTAAAAGCCTTGCTCGGCGAGGTAGCCCACACCGGTGAATTGCGCTACCTGGATTCAAAGGGTGACTGCAGCATCAGGCCGGTGATTGGTTATGTTCCGCAGCAGCTTAGCTTCGATCCTGGCACGCCCGCAAGCGTATTGGATCTTTTTATTGCCTGTAGTTCAAAAATGCCGGCATGGCTGTTTAAGCCCAAAAGTGTCAAAGAAAGGGCGCTGTCGAACCTTGAAAAGGTTAAGGCTGAGCACCTTTTAGATCGACGGCTGGGAGCACTGTCCGGCGGAGAGATACAAAGGGTAATGCTTGCACTGGCTCTTAATCCTGTGCCAAACTTGCTTTTGCTGGATGAGCCAGTTTCGGGGATAGATCAGGGCGGCTTGGCAATATTCTACGATATTGTCTCAGAGCTGAGGCGCAATTATGACCTTTCAATAATACTTGTTTCTCACGATTTTGATATGGTAGAAAAATATGCTGACCGAGTTGTACTGCTAAATAAGACGGTTATTAGCACAGGAACGCCTCGAAAGGTCTTAAGCGACGAGCGCACCAGGCAGTCCTTTGGTGCCATGCGCTCCTTTCCCGGATATGACGAATACGCAGGGGAGGAGAAAAACTGATGCTGGATATTTGGTATCAAATAGTGGACTTTTTGCTTCCCTTTGACTGGACTAATCATGAGTTTATGAAAAATGCCTTGCTGGCAGTGCTCTTGCTGACCCCGATATTTGGGCTTTTGGGGACAATGGTTGTAAGCAATAATATGGCCTTCTTTTCGGATTCTATAGGGCACGGAGCCTTCACAGGTGTAGCAATAGGAGCTTTGCTCGGCGGTATACGCCCGATTTGGGGAGCAATCATATTCTCGGTTATTTTTGCCATTACAATAACAGTTATAAAGAATAGGAGCAGCACATCTACAGATACGGTAATTGGGGTATTTTCCTCCACGGCTGTGGCAATTGGATTGGTAATCCTATCCTTTGGCGGCAGCTTTAACAAGTACTCTTCCTATCTTGTAGGTGATATCCTAAGTATAGCACCCTTTGAAATACTGCTCCTGTTTATTGCATTCATTTTTGTCATTGTATTGTGGCTGCTTATTTTTAATAAGGTACTGCTAATTAGCATTAATCAATCACTTGCGACCAGCCGCGGCACCAATACTCTTCTGGTCGAGATGTTGTTCACTGTTACTATCGCAATAGTCGTGACGATAACAATCCAATGGGTGGGCCTTCTGATTATTAATTCACTCATTGTATTGCCTGCGGCGGCAGCCCGTAACGTAACCCACAATATGCGCCAGTACCATGCAGTATCTGTAGGGGTTTCAGTCTTATCCGGTATCGCCGGTCTTATTGCATCATACTATTTTAATACGGCAACAGGCGCAACGATTGTGCTTGTTGCCGCCCTTGTGTTTTTTGTCCTTTTTCTATTAAGAAAAAAATTCTCTACATAGGGCTTTCCAACATTGCAAAATGCCCAATTCAGGCTCTATTTACAAAAGTTGTCCGACTATCGAAGCGGTTCTCCCCTGCGCATCATATCAAGAATGGTGTGTAGGGTATCAAGCTCCGCCATGCCCGGAATATAGGTATAGAGAGAGCCATCAGTGTTAATAAAGAAGGTCGTCGGTAACCCCTGTATACCATAGGTTGAGGCAATAGCGCCGTCTTCATCCATAAGCACCCTGAGGTTAAAATCCTTCTGGTCAAGGAAGGTCTGGATAGTTTGTGACGATTCCTGAACATTTACAGCCAATATGACAGCGTCTCCGGATTCCTCAAGCTCCTCATTAAGAGCATGAAAATCAGGCATTTCCTCCACACAATATCGGCACCATACCGCCCAGAAATTGAGGATTACTATTTTGCCCCTATAGTCTGAAAGGGTGATTTCATTACCATCAAGATCACTTAGGGTAAAATCCGGTGCCATTACTTTATCCGATGCCGCCTGCCCTTCATCCTGTTGGTCTGCAGGGCCTGCCCTGCCATCTATATCCTCGGAGCCGGTGGCAGCCTCATCGGAGCTTCCCTCAGTGGTTTCCTGCTGGAGGCCCTTTGCTTCTTCCCGCTGTATATTTGGAAGCGGTGGTTCCAAAAGGAGCTGAGCTTTGTACTTATCATAAAAGGTGTATGCTGCGATCAACAATGCAACCAGTGCTAAAATCCATATTATTAGTTTCCTTGTATTCTTCATTTAAAATCCTCCTGTTGCAAAAGCCGTACAAAATTAGGTTAGGTAAAATATTTGATGCGATCGGTAAATACCAATATGCCTGCCACAATCAAAAGTATTCCGGAGATAATGCTGATAAGCCTCGAATGCTTCTTTAGCCAGTCAAAAACGCCTCTGACATTTTCAAATATTATCGCGGAAATCACGAACGGTATAGCAAGGCCTATGGAATAGACCAGCAGTAAAAGCATTCCATTAGCGATTGTCCCCGAATTTCCGGCTATCATCACGGCTGAACCAAGGAAGGGCCCCAGGCAGGGCGACCATCCAAAGCCAAAAACAAAGCCGAAAAGCATAGCGCCGGCAAATCTTAGCCGATCTGTATTTACTTGAAGCCTCTTTTCCTTGTTCAGGAATCCGATCTTGAAAACACCTATATAGTGCAGCCCGAACAGAATCATTATCAAGCCGCTAATTTTTTGTAGAACAAGCCTGGACTCCTCCAGTAAGCCGCCTAAGGCAGCGGCTGCGGCTCCTAGCAGGACAAATGCAATGGTAAAGCCTGCGACGAAGCCCAGGGAATTCATAATAAGCCTGCTTTTTCTGGCATGCATTTGTGAAGCATTCTCATCTCCCGATGAACCTGCCAGATAAAGAAAGTAAACCGGCAGCATCGGCAAAATGCAAGGTGAAATAAACGACAAAATGCCTTCCGTAAATGTCAATATATATGATATCAATTGGTCATCCTCCTTCATGGGCAACATAAACTGTATATACCCAAGCAGGGCACATAAAAACATGATAAATCGAGAACTGCCTCGTATGGTAATGGATGTGTTTGCTAATTCATTTGTGTTATTATATAATAATCTGGTAGATACGATTAGAAGAATGTTTGCATATGTCGAGCAGGGCTCGGCTCCTTAACTTTAGATTTTTGAAGGGAGAATAAGAGATGTTTTGTGAAAAATGCGGAAACCAAATGCCGGATGATTCGAAATTCTGTTTGAATTGCGGAGCTCAGAACGAAGTTACCCAGCCTGTTCAGGATGTGGAGCAGGAAGCTGGCGCCAGTGTAGACGCTACTCCTGCTGATATTAGTGGAGCTGCTACCGATGCTCAGTCAACGGTTGAACAGCAACCGGTACTTGAGCAGGCAAAACCTCAGCCGGAGCCTGTGAAGGCGGCACCCACGGTTCAACCGGCACAACGGACACAGCCGGCACCCCAGATGGGTAATGTGCCACCTGCCGGTCAGGCATATCAACAGCCTGTACCGCCTACACAGCAGTATGTTGTTGAACCAAAGCCTGAAAAGATTAGTCCCTTGCCGACATGGAAGTTTATCGGCATGTTTATATTAACCGGCATACCGATTATTGGATTTGTAATGATTTTAGTTTGGAGCTTTGGCAGCTCATTCAACCGCAATACTAAAAGCTTTGCGAGGGCTATTTTGATACTTGGCATTATTGGGCTGGTTCTTTCTATAGTCGGTGTTATTATGTACTGGCCGATATTGAAGGAAATAGTGGATTACTTCGGGTCCTTGGGGATGCCGTTTAGCTATTAATTCGGCTTAAGGCTCAATGCTGAGGCTGGTCACAAGTAGAATAAAAGGATGATACATTTCTCCGGTGGATGACAGTAGAGTTATCCGCCGGATTTGCTTTAAAGCCGTATGCCAATGCGATTTTGTTTTTTCGATTTTTCTGTGCTATACTATAACAACTAATTATAGGTGGTATTATTGTAGCTTTGCTTTGTATTATAATTTTGATTATTATGAGGGTCGAGCAATGAGATTTGTACCAATTAATTGCATACAGGAAGGAATGATTCTTGGAAAGGGGTTACCGGGGGTAAGCGGTTTAATGCTCTTGAATAAAGGTGCTGTGATTCAGTCTTCATATGTTTGCAAGCTTAAGGAGCTTGGATATGTCGGCCTATATATTGAAGATGATTTGTCAAATGATATCGAGGTTATTGATGTAATCAGCCAGAATGTGCGATTAAAGACTATAAGGACAATTAAAAATACTCTCATTGCAGTTCAAAAGGATAAGGAGCTAACCGAGGACTCTGTTGATAGAATTCAAAACCTTATGAATGATATCGTTGACAGCATTTTAGTTAATAGAGATGCTATGATAAACCTGATTGATTTGAAGGTTTTTGATGACTATACATACTATCATAGTGTCAACGTAGGTGTTTTAGCCATTACTCTTGGTGTGGCTTTGAATCTAAGCAGGGAGAAGCTTTACAAGCTTGGCTTAGCTGCTGTGCTGCACGACATAGGGAAAGTGTTTATTTCAAAGAACATCTTAAATAAGCCTGGTAAGCTGACATATGAGGAATTCGATATCGTTAAGACACACCCGCAAAAGGGTTTTGAATACCTGAAGAAAGCGAATTTGCCTCTGTCATCATGCAAGGCGGTTCTTCAGCATCATGAACGCTTTAATGGCCAGGGCTACCCAATGGGCGCAGAAGGGGAGAAAATTTCTCTGTTCAGCAGAATAATTACAATCGCTGATGTTTGCGATGCTCTTGCTTCGAACAGACCATACCGAAAAGCCCTTACACCAACTGAGATAGTAGAGTATGTCATGAGCGAGTATGGCTCGCTTTTTGACCCTGCTTTAGTTGATGTTTTTATAAAGAGAATTGCACCCTATCCTGTAGGCACCTGTGTTTTGCTGAGCAATGGAATGGCCGGCATTGTAGCGGAAAACTATCCTGACAGCTGCCTGAGGCCAAAAGTCAAAATTATCAAACATGGCATGAAAGACATAGAGCCCTTCTTTATCGACATGAAAACTGATACCAAATCCTATAACATTACAATTACAGGCCTGGCAGAGGCAATATGAATATGCTCTACCCGTCTTAGGAGCTTTACCAGCTAATCAGAATTTCCAGAACACTTGTTCAGGATTCTTTGGTTTGGTATAATCTATAACAAGTACAATAAAAGCATGACAATAAAATGAATGGGTGTATATCGGATGCTGGATGACAAAGGGAAAAAGGAATTTATTGAGTTAAGGAAGCGGCTTATTGAGAAGGAGTATGGGAGATTAAACCCGCCACAGAGGCAGGCGGTTTTCCAGGTCAATGGCCCCCTTCTGGTGCTTGCCGGAGCAGGCTCGGGTAAAACCTCAGTTTTAGTAAACAGAATTGCATATATGATAAAGTATGGGAACGCCTATCACAGTGATTTTGTGCCTGATGCAATTACCGCAGAGGATTTGCAGCATATGCGACAGACTGCCGATGCAGGTGGCAAGACAGATGCAAAGGGACTCCCCGACAAATACGTGGAATTGATGAAGGATGGTCCTGTCTATCCAGGCTCGGTATTGGCTATCACTTTTACAAACAAGGCCGCCAGAGAAATGAAGGAGAGGCTGGAGAACATTCTCGGTGAAAAGGTAAATGACATATGGGTCAGTACCTTTCACGCTGCCTGTGTCAGAATTTTGAGGCGTGACATCGAGAAGCTGGGATATAGCAGAAGCTTCGCTATATTTGACACCTCTGACCAACAGACGCTGATAAAGGACAGTATCAGGGAGCTCAATCTGAACGAGAAAAATTTCCCGGTGAGGGAAGTGCTTTCTAAAATAGGACGGGCAAAGGACAATTTAATAGAGCCGGCCGAATTTGCTGTTGAAGCCGGGGCGGACTTTAGGATGAGCAAGATCGCGAGGATATATGAGCTTTATCAAAAAAAGCTCAAGAACAACAATGCACTGGATTTTGATGATATAATCCTGCTGACAATCAAGCTGTTTATGGATAATCCGCCGGTCATGGAATACTATCAGAGAAAATTCAAATACATATTGGTAGATGAGTATCAGGACACCAATAAGGCACAGTACACGCTAATCAGCCTGCTTGCCAAGCACTTCAAAAATCTTTGCGTGGTAGGCGACGATGACCAGTGCGTTGTTAAAGGTTCGCAAATTCAAACTCCGACAGGGTTGCGTTATATAGAAGATATACAAGATGGGCAAAAGGTAATATGTGCCGCAGGTTGTGGTGAAACTATGATTGGTCAAGTCGAGAAAGTAATTAGTAAAAACTATAGAGGGGTAATAGTAAAAATTAGCACAAAGTCAGGAAAAGTAATCAAAGGGACTCCCAATCATATTGGATTTGCCAAAGTCAACGCACAACAAGGCGTTTATTATGTCTATCTAATGTATAAAAAAGGTGTTGGATATCGTATAGGTCAAACACAAGGGGTGCGTAGCAGAAAGGGCGAAGTTGTTAATGGGCTGTTCGTTAGATTGAACCAGGAGCATAGTGATAAAATGTGGATTTTGCATATCACACAGGATAAAGAGCAGGCAGCTTTTTATGAACAGTTTTATGCATTTAAGTATGGAATACCGACTACGGTTTTTCATTGCTGTTCGCGAGGAATTACTTTAACACAACCATCAATTGATGCTATTTTCAATCAAATAGATACAGAAACTGCTGCTGAAAAACTTTTAAATGATCTATGTATGTTTATTGAATACCCTCACCATGTTTGCAATGCTGTTATTCGTGGACAAACATATAGGCAGATTATTAATGTCACTTCATTTGGCGGAAGGAAAACTGGTATGGAGTCGGGCTGGCACAGCCATAGGATATGCTTAAATACATCAGGTGATGAACTAAAGCAAAGAGCTGATAATGCTTCTTTTCCAGTAAGAAACGGTAATCGAAATACATGGAGGATAGAAACAGAAAGAAAGGAATATGATGAAGCTGATAGCTATGCAAAAAAAATATCTCAGGTAAGTGAAAGTCTTGAGATTATCAAAAAGGCAAAGCTTACTGAAGATCAAAGTTTTTCATATATGCCAATTTCTCATATGAAACCATCTATGAGCATAGCTGTTTTTGAAAACGAGATGATAATAGAAGATATTATTGAATCTGTTGAATTTGAAGATTATGTTGGAGAAGTATTTGATATTTCCGTAGCTCATCTGAGGCAGTATATTTGCAATGATATAGTTATACATAATTCCATTTATGGCTGGCGGGGTGCCGACATTACTAATATTCTTGACTTTGAGAAGGAATTCAGGGATGCCAGGGTCGTCAAGCTTGAGCAAAATTACCGTTCGACCAAGACAATACTGGATGCTGCAAACAATGTGATTAAGAATAATATGGGACGAAAGAGCAAGAAGCTTTGGACGGAAAATGCCCAGGGCGACGGGATTCAGTATTATGAAGCTGGTAATGAGCGCGAGGAAGCGCGCTTTATCATAGGCGAGATAGAAAGACTTATTAGCGACGAAAACAGAGACAGGAAGGACTTTGCACTGCTGTACAGGATTAATGCCCAGTCCCGTGTGCTTGAGGAGGCTTTCATGAAGGCGGGTATTGCCTATCGCATTTTCGGTGGGCTAAAGTTCTACGATAGGAAAGAAATAAAGGACATAATCGCATATTTGCGTTTGATTCAAAATCCATCAGATGATGTTGCGCTCAAGAGAATTATCAATGTTCCTAAAAGAGGAATTGGAGATACTACGCTGGAGAAGGCTGAGACTATAGCACTGGAGAGGGGGAGCAGCATCTATTCCGTTGTTGCCTCTGCATCAGAATTCACTGAGCTTGGAAGGCCGGCCGCTAAGCTAATGCAGTTTGCACAAATGATAGAGGACTTTAGGGCTCTAGTACAAACTGCCACAGTTCAAGAGCTGATTGATACAGTAATCAATAAATCCGGCATCCTGTCCGAGCTTAACGCTGAGGAAACGGATGAAGCCAGGACCAGGATAGAAAACATAAAAGAGTTGATTTCCGGTGCGATCGAGTTTGAGGCTACAAGCGAAGAAAAAGGCTTGGAAGCATATCTTGCGAATGTATCCCTTGTATCTGACATTGACAATCTGGAGGAGGATAAGAACCATGTAGTGCTTATGACGCTGCATAGTGCAAAGGGCCTGGAATTTCCGATTGTCTTCATACCAGGCTTTGAAGAGGGTGTGTTCCCCGGTATGCGGGCCTTTGACAGCGAGGATGGGCTGGAGGAGGAGCGCAGGCTCTGTTATGTCGGAATAACTCGAGCAAAGGAAAGGTTATACCTGACCAGTGCCCACACAAGAACGCTCTTCGGAAACACTACCTACAACATGTGCTCCAGATTCATGAAGGAGATTCCGGAGGAGCTGATAGAAAGGTGCAGGAGCTTTGGCAGCAACGAAGATTATGGCTATAATGTCGGCAGTGGTTACGGTAACAGCGGTATCGGCAGGAATGACTATGGAAACAGCTACAATGGTTTCGGCGATAATAACAGCTTCGGTAACAGCCTTGGTAATAGCTTCGGCAGCAAAGGAATTGACATAGCTTCATCAAGAAACACGCCAGCAGGCCCGGGTGCGGCTGACAAATTGCCGGCAATGGATTTTAAGGCAGGGGATCAGGTGGTTCACAAGAAATTCGGTGTCGGGAAAATCAGCTCTGTAATAGAGGACGACGGAGATTATGTACTTGAGATAGAGTTTAGGAATGCAGGTATGAAGAGACTGATGGCTGCCTTTGCCAACCTTGTTAAGCTATAGCAGGCAAATTTACCATATGGCTTCTGCCATGTCTCATATCGTTTGCATCGCAAAAGTTGAATAGATTTTGATTCATACTATTACCGGTATATCGTGGGGAGGAAATGCAAATAATACTTTCTACACCATATACCGGTTTTTTCTGAAAAAATATTTAATGCTTCAATGCTTTTATTTTACTATCGGAGGATGTTTATGGATATTTATGACTATAACGAAGACAACCTTTCTATGATTGCAAGGACCTGCAGCTACTCAAAATATGAACATAGCATTTTCAATGCAAGCCATTCCGGAGAATTATCCTGTAGCAGTTGTAGTCATTGGAACGGCAGAGGTTGCTCGAAAAAGCATCTGGATGACATTGCTTCCCAAATGTATTTGGATTGATTGTGTACACAGCTATAAAAGCTCACAGCAGTTGTAATGACGGCTGTGAAGCTTTAGGTAGCTATTTGTATTAATTGTAAAATTCTCTGAGGCGAAAATTACAGCAGATTGAGAAGCTCCTGGGGATCTGAAATCAATTTCTTTGCCCCGTTTTCCAGTAGCTCATCAGCCTTGCGAAAACCCCAAAGCACACCGACAGGGTACATACCGGCTGCATTAGCGGTTTTCATATCAACGCCGGTATCGCCCAGATAAAGACACTCATTTGGCTGGACGTTTAATAATTGAGCTATTTCCAAGGCTCCAGCCGGATCAGGTTTTTTTGGAACCCCCATGGCCTGGCGTTCACCAAATAGAGGGTAAAAGCTCCAGTCGGGCAATAGCTTTTCAATGATCTGTTTTGTAAGAGCATCGGGCTTGTTAGAGAGAACAGCGCACTTAATGCCCTTTTCCTCTAAGCTGTTCAGTAGCTTATCTATTCCCGGGTAGGGGGCGGTTTTGATTGCCCATCCTTTGGAATAGTTGACTGACATGGCTGCCACAGCGGAATCAATCTCATCTGTGCTTCGCTTATCCTCCGGCAATGCTCTACGTGCCAGCTCACGCATCCCATTACCTACGAAATACTTATAGGCTTCGCTGTCATGTGTGGGATAGCCTTTTCCCTCAAGGACACTATTCATAGAATCACGTAGATCTTCAATTGTATCGAGCAAGGTTCCATCTAAATCAAAAACTGCAACTTTATACTTCATATATAGCCTCCTCTTCTTTACTAAAAAAGTTTTAGCTGTTTTCGTAATGCTTATTATAACAATAATCAATGGTAAAGTGTTAACATGTAGTTGTTAAAGGAAATTTAACGTGAATGGCGAAAAAATGGATGGGGGAATGACTGATGCTAATTATCAAAAATGCCAAAGTCTTCAATGGCGAAAAAATGCTTGATAGCATGAACATATATATTTCAGGGTCTAAGATCAATAAGCTGGAGAAGGG
>JAAYBT010000269.1 GCA_012730015.1 Clostridiaceae bacterium | reverse complement strand
TAAGGCTACTGGTAGTGAATTCGGTTTGTATCCTTTAAAAAGCAAGACCGGGATTGATATTATGTCTATCAACCTCCTCCTTGAAAACGACACCGATCCTGTTATTTGGAGAGGGCCAATTCTCGGCAATACAGTTAAGCAGTTCTGGACAGACGTTATTTGGGGCGATGTGGACTTCATGTTCATCGACATGCCTCCCGGAACCGGGGACGTACCCCTGACCGTTTTCCAGTCTTTAGCCATTGACGGAATTATTATAGTAACCTCCCCGCAGGAACTTGTTTCAATGATCGTGTCAAAAGCGGTTAAGATGGCAGAGATGATGAACATTCCGGTTATCGGTCTTGTTGAAAATATGTCCTATTTCAAATGCCCTGATAACGGTAAGGAATACAAAATTTTCGGTGATAGTCATATCGACGAAATTGCCGAGAAGCATAACCTTAAGGTTCTTGCCAAGCTCCCTATTGATCCCAAAATTTCAGCAGCCTGCGATAAGGGCATGATTGAACTCTATGATGAGGACTGGTTCGATAATATATCCAAAATACTTGAGAATTCGGAGGAAAAAGAAATGATGAAAATAGCAGTTGCTGGCGAAGGTAAGAACGTGACGGAGCATTTTGGTCACTGTGTCAATTTTCTGATTTACGATGTTGAGAACGGAAGAATTACAAATGAAGAGTCTATACCAAACCCTGGTCATAAGCCCGGCTTCCTACCTAATTTCCTTGCCGATCGCGGTGTGAACGTAATAATCAGCGGTGGCATGGGCGGCGGCGCTGTTGATATCTTCAATGAAAGGAATGTCGAGGTTGTTGTGGGTGCTTCCGGCGATGCGAAAACCGCTGTTCTCAACTATCTGAAGGGTGAGCTGAAGTCAACAGGTTCTGTTTGCCATGAACATCAGCATCACGACGAGTGCGGCGAATAAGGTAACGCTATGTCTATCGGACTGTTTACAGATGAAGTGATAGATCATTTTTCCAACCCTTCGTAATGCCGGTGAAATGGAAGATGCGAATGGGATAGGCGATGCAGGTGATCCAGGATGCGGCGACACCATGAGGCTCTATATAAGGGTTGAAGATGATATCATTAAAGATGTCAGCTTCAAAATTTGCGGCTGTGTCGCCGCGCTTGCTTCCGCCAGTATCACAACCGTTCTTGTCAAAGGAAAAACAATTAATGAAGTGCTTGTGATAACAAACAAGGACATCTCAGATGCTTTGGACGGATTACCTGAGCATGGCTAAATATGTATGCTCTATTTGCGGCTACACCTATGACGAGGTATCATAGTAATGGCCTGTTCTCTTGTGATAGTATCCTGTGGCGAGAGTGTTTTGGGCAATACCGTCAGCTTACTGACATTTTGTGGTGGCGCAAACACATAAGCTTGCGGTATTCCACGCCGGCGAGCAGTACGATGCCGGTTCCGTGGGTGTCGTTCAGATTCCAGCCCAGATCGTTTTTGTAGTAGTCCTCCGAGAATGAATAACTTGAGCCCTTGCATATGCCATATATATTTCCCAGGTTATCAATCACATGGGAACAAAGCCCCAGCCATGCTTTTTCTACAGCTTTGATATATGAGGCTGAATCGCGCAGCCACCCATTGCGTACACCTCTGGCGAAAGCACAGGTAAACATGGATGTACAGGATGCTTCAGCATATGATTCCGGGTCGGTTAATACCTGGTGCCACAGTCCGGAATCATCCTGTAGAGCGAGATAACCTTCGCACAGATCATTAAAGTTATTGACCAGTTGATTTGCAAGGGAATGATCCTTCGGAAGGAAGGCAAGTATTTCGGAATAGCTGAAAGCCACCCATCCGTTTCCACGCCCCCAGGCAATTCCTGTTGCCATATCGGCTTTGAAGTCATAAACATGGGACATGATTTTTCTATCATCCAGGTATAGATATTTATGATATATGACCATTTGCTCCGCTGCATCGTCTATGTATTCCTGCTTGCCGGTCATTTTGTAGTAACGGCACAGGAAAGGAACACTCATGAACAGGTCATCCGCCCAAAGCGTCCCGCTTATTGCTTGACTGTCGGAATCGGCTCGGAAAAAACCGCCGTCAGGCAGCCTTTCCAACTTATTCTTTATGAAATCGGCAATATAGTCAGCAATTTGGATGTGCTCATTGCCCTTTAGAATATCCGAAGCTTCCAGCATGAGGGATCCAAAAGAACCACAGTCATCCAGTGAGTGTATCGTGGTCAGTTGATTGTGCATTCCGGAGGTGCCGTACTGTTCTTTTTCCCACATATCCAATTCAAAAGCTTTCGTGCAAATGCTCACATGGTCAGCCGCATATTGCAGCATTGCCTGATTGTCTAAGAGTCTTCCGGCCTCGACCAGGCCATACAGGGTTACCCCAAGAGGATAATTCCACTGACCGAATAATGGGTTATCGTTATAGGGGCGAATCACTGTCTCGGGGTGGTCCAGCCTCCAGTATATCCTTCCATCGGCGCCGTCAAAGGGCCTGTCCATCGAGTATAGCTCTTTAATATTAAGGCTTTGTGAATCAGAAAAAGGTCCCAGGTAGAACCATTTCTCGGACGAACCCCACAATCTGACGGGGCTTTCAAATCTGACTTCTCTATCGTCATCAAGGCTAGAAAGGTCAAATCCCCAATCCTTATCGGCGCAGTGATTCTTGACCAGGATGCTGTGACTGCCATGCTTCAGTCTGACCTGAAAGCGGAAGCTTCCGGTTCGTCGTGATTGAAATATTCGTTCATGATCCAGAAAAATCTCTACCGCCCCTGCATGACTGCCATAAAAGGTGTATTCCCCGGACTTCTTGGTGGTAATGCGGCTCCACCCCAGGACATAGCAGTCTTTCCTAAGGGAATACATTCTTCTAATTTGCTTATATTCAAGCTCCTCTTGACTCCATTCTTTCTGGGGATACCAATCAAGTCCTGTTTCGGACTCAGTGCTTCCGGGGAGAGGAAGGCTTTCTAAAGGCTCAGTAAGTGGTGAAGTAAATAGCCAGCCCTTTTGGCCCTCGCGGTCTGCGGAGGGGATGTAGTAATTTAAGGGGTTGTACCTTGAAAAGGGTGCCCCAAATATGCCCCCGTAGCCTGCCTTTGTGCAGATAAACTGCAAAACAATGCTGTTCCAGCCCTGCTTCAGGCTTAGGGAGAAGCTTCCGACCGCTCCCCGGTTCCTTTCTGTCTCGGTGTCCGGCTTATAAACCCTTTCGCCGTTGCAATAGACTATGATAGGACCAAAGCATCTGATTTCGAAAGCCTTGACTGTATCTTGATCACACCATATCTTGCTCCAGGCATATATGTTGCTTTGCAGAGGCGCTTCCGGGAATTTTTTATCAAAATCAAAGACATATTGATACTGCATGTCTTGATATATGCCATCCATATGCCATGCGCAATAGGATATTTCATAGGGGGGATTCTGAGCTATATAGCGATTGGCGACAGTTTTTAGTATAGTATCCGTGTTGCTTGTCCTCATTTGAATAGCCTGTTCCTTATCTATATAGTAGGTCATGGGAGCACCTCCATTTTAATACTTTTTTCATGTCTATATTATCCTTTTACTCCCGTGGTCGCAATCCCCTCAACAAAGTGCTTCTGCGAAAAGAAGAAAACCGATATCGGCGGTATAATGGCGATAAGATCAGAATCTGCTGAGGCGTATACTTGTAGTCTGTCTACTTTTGAATAAGGCGAAAATAAAATGGTAATGTGTTGAGTGAAAAGGGAAAGCCATTTCGGTTGTACATGGTGCAACCCGGTTGCGAAATTGCATTGACCATTACCATATTATGATAGACAATAGTAATGAAAGTATTTTTCTTAAGGAGAAATGCATATGAAGCAAACAGGGGGAGAGATCATTGTAAATGCGCTCATTAAAGAGGGCGTACCCTATATCCTGGGTATTCCGGGACATGGTGTCATGGGATTGTTCGATGCCATCAGAAAGGCCGATCAAGACGGCAAAATCAAATACCTTCAGGTAAAACACGAGCAAGCAGCAACAGCAATAGCAGATGGATATTATCGAATGAGCGGAAAGCCCTTGGCATCCTTTTCATCCATTGGCCCGGGAACATTAAACTCCTGCATTGGCCTTGCAACCGCTTATGTAGACTCGACAGCCTTTTTACAGCTATGCGGGGATACACATGTAAATATGAAGGGTGTAGGAGTTCTTCAAGAGATTGAACGGTATCAGGACAGTAATATCATACGTTCGCTGGAACCTCTGGCAAAGAGGAGCTGGCGCGCAGAGTCGGTTGAACAGTTGCCCAGGATGCTTAAGCGTAGTTTCCATATGATGACGACCGGAAGACCGGGACCATGTGCGATAATGCTGCCGATGGATGTTCAATGCACTTATCATAAAGTAAATCCAAATCAAGAAGTTGCCGTCAACCTTGATTCCAAACCTTGTGCGGATAGTAGATTAATTGAACAGGCTATCCGGTTAATGAAGAGTGCAAAACGCCCTGTCATACTGGCAGGCGGAGGTGCGCTTCGTGCGAAAGCGGGTGAGCTTATAGAGAAGCTTGCTGAGTGTTGGGGCGCCGCCATCATTACTACCCTTGCAGGAAAAGGAGCTGTTTCGGAGATACACCCACAATATGGCTTTCACACCGGTTCAAAAGGAACACCTGTCGGACTCGAGCTTTGTAGGAAGGCGGATGCAATCCTGGCAGTTGGTACTCGGTTTGCTGATGAAACCACCTGTTCGTACAGGAAAGGGATCAGCTTCAATTTCCCGGACACCAAACTCATACATATAGATATGGATCCAAATGAGATCGGTAAAAACTATATGGCGGATGTCGGAATCAACAGTGATCTGAGCGATGCTCTTTTGAAGCTCATTGACGCATATGGAAAGGATAATACTGATAGAAGCGGCTATCTAAATGAAATAGCTGATCTGAAAGCATCATGGGCTGCGCAGCTGGGGGAAATACGAAGTGTCAACACGGATAAAATCACCATATCCCAGCTTGTCGGCAAAATGAACGAGCATTTGCCGGACAACACTATCATTTCAACTTCCTCCGGAAACACACAGGCTCAGCTGTTTCAGGAGTATTGCTACAAGGAAAGGTACTGCAACCTGACTACAGGCGGTTTCTCTACTATGGGCTGGGCACTCCCGGCAGCAATGGGTGCGAAACTCGCATGCCCGGACAGACCTGTTGTATCACTGCTTGGAGACGGCGACCTCCTTATGGTTATTCAGGAGTTGGCAACCATGGCACAGTATAATATCCCTGTAGTTGTTGTCTTGGCCAATAACTGTGGATGGATGGCAATAAAAGATCTGCAGGCGGATGTTCTGGGGCAGGACAAAGCATTCGGGAACGATTGGGAAAAGAACGGCGCCATATATTCGCCGGATTTCAAAAAAATCGCAGAAGCATTTGGGATACATAGCCAAAGCATATCTAAAAAAGAAGAGGTCAAGACTGCTTTACATAACGCATTGGCTTCAAACAGGCCGGCACTTATTCATGTTGACGTCTGCAGAGAATACCCCTATAGCGGCGGTAAGGCATTCGGATGGTGGGATGTACCTATACCCGCTTATGATTCAGTCAGACGTACTGCATATGAGAACTACAGACAGGAAGAGACCATTTAAGATAATACTTATATTGAGCAAAAAGGGCAAGGGGGGAAATGCATGTCTGCCAAAAAAGAAAAGCTGCACATCGTACTTGTGGGGTGCGGCAGGATTGCTACACTGCATGTCCTTGGATATGAGAATAATCCTGATGCTGAGCTATATGGCGTTTGTGACAAGGATATAAAGAAAGCAGAGCAATTTGCAAAGACCTATGGTGTAGAAAAAGTTTACAAAAGCTATGAGGAAGTACTAATAGATAAGGCAGTAGACGCCGTTGAAATCCTTGTTCCCCATCATCTTCACTGTGAAATGACAGTAAAAGCGTGCGAAGCGGGGAAACACGTATCGGTACAAAAGCCTATGGCAATGAATCTGGCTCAGTGCGATGAGATGATTGCTGCGGCAGATAGAAATGGCGTAAAGCTGAAGGTTTTTGAGAACTTTGTGTTCTATCCGCCCTACCAATTTGCCAAAACACTTCTGGACAGAGGAGAAATCGGCGAACCGGTATCCGTCCGGTACAAAATGAACAATGCCGGCCTTGGCTCGGTAAATCAGCCTAATCCGGAAGGAAGGGCAAAAAAAGCTGGAGTAGAATTGACCGGGGAACTGAAGGAAACAGGCTGGAAGATCGATCCCAAGTCTTGGCTGTGGCGCTTGAATGATACGCTTGCAGGTGGCGGGCCTCTTGTATTTGATGATGGTTATCATAAATTCTCCATAATCCTTTATATGCTGGGAGAGGTTGAAAAGGTATCAGCCTGGATTGACAGTACACAGGTGTTGCCCGGAATCTATCAGGACTGCCCCGCAGCTATCATGTGGAAGCACAGGGACAGCAAGATTTACGGTATTATGGATATCGTTGACTCGAAGGATATGTATATACAGAGTAAATATTACACCTGTGATGAGCGCATGGAGATCACGGGTTCAAGAGGTATCATCTGGGTGACCCGCTGTACGGGTACATTATTACCGACAGTAGCTCCGGTAGTAATGTACCGGGACGGAAAACTGAGCGAATATTGGGATATGCCTGTAGACTGGGGCGAATCCTTCAAAAGCTCGACATTGGACTTTATAGATGCGATAAAGAATGATCGTGAGCCTGTATTGAACGGTAAAAGGGGCAGAGAAGTATTAAGATTTTCACTGGCTGCGATTGATTCCTCGGTTAGAAAACAGGAGGTCCATCTGGACTATTACGAGGATAAAGAAATAAAGAAGGAAAAGGGGATTTTACATATATGGGGTAAGCGCAATAAATAATGTTAATATCAATCAATTTATTAAGGCCGCCGCCCATATACGCAAGCTGACAATTAGCTCTATTGCTGCAGCAGGTTACGGGCACATCGGAGGCTCCATGTCCATTTGCGAAGTTCTGGCTGTGCTGTATGAAGGCGTCATGAATGTTGATCCCGGGAATCCTCAGAAAGAGGATCGGGATTGGCTGGTGCTGTCCAAGGGGCATTGCGGACCGGCGCTTTATTCGGCGCTTGCATACAAGGGTTATTTTGACATTGAGTTACTCAACACGCTGAATCAGAATGGCACCAGTCTACCCAGCCACTGTGACAGGTTGAAAACACCAGGGATCGATCTGAGCACGGGTTCGCTGGGGCAGGGTATTTCTCTTGGCATCGGGGCTGCGCTCGGCAACAAAATGAAGGGCTTGGATAATTATGTTTACATAATAATAGGGGACGGAGAATTACAGGAAGGCCAGGTGTGGGAAGGCATACAGTTTGCTGCGCACAGGAAATTGGACAATATGATCTTAATCGTGGATTGCAACAAACGCCAGCTTGATGGATATACAAATGATATCTGCTCCACATTCGATCTCGGTGTGAAATTCTCTGCTTTTGGTTTTGAAGTGCAGAAGGCTGATGGGAAGGACTGTGGGGATATTTACAGAGCACTTATGGATTCGAAACAGATCAGTAAATCTATTGGGAAGCCCACTGTTGTCCTGCTGGACACTCAAAAGGGACAGGGGTGTTCCTTTGCCGAGATTGCTTCCTTCAATCATTATATGGTGGTTACCGAAGCTATGGCTGAAGAGGCTATATGTGAAGTAGAAAGAAGACTTCAAAAAGCTCTGGAGAAAGAACAGACAGATATAGAAAAAGAGGGGCAGGGAAGATGACACGTAACAACAATGTTTTGATCGACTTTCAGCCGGATAAAACCGATATGCGCGTGCATTACTGCAATGCACTTATAGAAGAGGCTGGGCGCAACGACAAGATTCTTGTCATCGATGTGGATACAAGCAGTTCCATGGGAACAAAGCCTTTCTATAAGGAATACCCGGATCGGGCTATCAATTGTGGGATCATGGAGGCGCACGCAGCAGGTATGGCAGCAGGACTATCAGCGACAGGATATGTTCCTTATCTGCATGCATTTGGCACATTCGCATCGCGCCGGGTCTATGACCAGCTCTTCCTTTCTTGCGCCTACCAGGACCTGAATGTAAAAATCATCGGTGCGGATGCCGGTGTGGCAGCTACCTCAAACGGGGGTACGCATATGCCATTTGAAGATATGGGGATAATCCGTAATATACCTGGGATGATAGTTTTTGAACCCGCTGATGCTGTAATGCTTCCGTATGCGGTCAGATATATGGCTGAAACCTATGGAAATTTTTACATGAGATATGTACGCCGTAAAACAATGCGTATTTATGATGAAAAAGCTGAATTTTCAATAGGAAAAGCAAATGTTTTAAGAGAGGGTAATAGTATTGCCATAATTGCTTGCGGTATAATGGTATATGAATCGTTGAGGGCGGCGCAGATGCTTGCGGAGGAGGGAATCAATGCTATGGTTATTGACATGCATACAATAAAGCCGATCGATTCTCAAGCGGTTATTGATGCAGCAAAATGCTGCGGTGCAATAGTCACAGCTGAAAACCACAATATCGTAAACGGACTTGGAAGCGCTGTCTCAGAGGTGGTGTGCGAAAACTTCCCGATACCGCTCGAACGTGTGGGAGTGAACGACACCTTCGGTGAGGTAGGAACACAGGATTATCTAATGGAAAAATATGGGCTGACAGCTCGAGATATATGTATCAAAGCTAAAAAAGCAATCGGAAGGAGGCGAGGCATGTGAGAGTTGCAGTAATAAATGAGGTATCCGCCCGTTCAAAAAACAGGGACATTCTATCGGCACTTGAATATTCCGGACAGGAAGTTTTCAATGTCGGCATGACTGATGGTGAGTTTCAAACCGAACTGACCTATATACATACAGGTTTTATGGCGGGAGTACTCTTGAACTTAGGGGCGGTGGATATGGTCATCGGAGGATGCGGGACAGGGCAGGGTTTTCTAAATTCTGCCATGCAGTATCCGAATGTTTTCTGTGGCTTGATTGCAGAACCAATAGATGCTTTCCTGTTTTCAAGCATCAACGCAGGCAATTGCATATCTCTTGCTCTTAATAAAGGGTACGGGTGGGCAGGGGATCTGAACCTTGGATACATTTTTGAAAAGCTCTTTTCAGACAATGTCGGTAAGGGTTATCCGCCGCAGAGAAGTGCAAGTCAGAAGGAAAGCCGCTGTATTTTGCAGGACATATCAAGATCTACGCATAAATCATTTGAAGAAATCCTAAATACGTTGGATCGCAAGTTGATTCAAACCGCATTTTCACATAAGCCCTTTTATCGTCTTGTAGCTGACCAAAAACAAAAATCTGACAGTATTAAAGAAATACTTGCAGATATCAAAATACCGTAGTGAGTACCAGGCACATACTTATCAGAGTATTTCGGAGGAGAACTTATGATTCAATCACTTGGAAGAGGAATGCAGGCACTTTTCTTTCTATCAAAAAGGAAAAGTGCTGGTGTAACACAGGTTGCAGAAGAACTGGGTGTTAATAAAAGCACCGCATTCAGAATTCTTGATACATTGATTTCATTCAATGTCGTTACACAGGATAGTAATACGTCCAAATACAAGCTAGGGCCCGGAATACTGCGTCTGTCAGACCAATTGCTCAAAAATCTAGATGTAATTTCGACAGCAAAACCTTATATGACCAGCCTGGTGGAAAGTGTAGGCGAATCGTCTCACTTATGCATGCTGAGTAATGACAGCGCTGTGGTTATAGAACAAATAATGGCCGACTCGCCTCTTGCAGTAAATGCAAAGGTGGGAAATGCGGAACCTATATACTGTTCATCTGTCGGAAAGTGCCTGCTTGCGTTTTGTGAGGAGGATAAGCGAGAAAGCATTTTGGCGAGGATAGATTTCAAACCCTATACAAATAAAACCATAACTGATCCGGAAAAGCTTCGTAAAGAACTGGATGAAATCGTCTCCAGAGGCTACGCAACCGATGATGGAGAAATGAGTGAGGATATCATGTGCATGGCAGTGCCAATATACAACCACCTAGGGACCGTTCTTTATAGTGTTGGTATTTCAGGACCTGTAAACAGAATTAAAAGCAAAGCTGATATAGTGCCGCGTCAATTGATAGAGGCAGCACATAAAGTTTCAGAGCAGCTGGGATATGAACCGGAAGAAGGGAGGCAAATATGAAAAAGGTAAAATTGTTTATCAATAATGAATTCATAGAATCTGTTGCAAAGGAATACATGAATGTATATAATCCAAGTACTGGTGAGGTGATTGCACAGGCGCCATGCTGCACGAAGGAGGAAGTGGATAGGGCGATTTCGGCAGCAAAGGCTGCATATAAGGATTGGTCCTCTACTCCTGTCATGAAGCGTGTGCAGGTGCTCTACCGGCTACGTGGATTGATAGAAAAGCATATGGATGAGCTTACATTGCTGGTTGCCACCGAGAATGGAAAGGTGCTTGATGAAGCGGCGGGAGATGTGCTGAAAGCCAAAGAGGCAACTGAACAGGCTATATCCGCACCAAACCTCATGATGGGGGAATCACTGATGGACACTTCTGCTGGCTTTGACTCAGTACTATACAGAGAGTCTGTTGGTGTTTTTGCAGGCATAGCGCCTTTCAATTTTCCGGCTATGATACCGATGGGTTGGATGACACCCATGTGTATAGCCTGTGGGAACACAATCGTGCTCAAGGCTGCCAGCATGACCCCATTGACAGCTATGCGATTCGCGGAATTGTATAGAGAGGCGGGACTTCCCGACGGAGTTTTAAATATTGTAACATGTAGTAGGAATGAAGCGGAAATATTCCTTAGTCATCCCGATGTTAATGGTATTACTTTTGTTGGATCGACTAGTGTTGGCAAGCATATCTATTCTACGGCGGCAGCGGCCGGAAAACGAGTCCAGGCATTATGCGAGGCAAAAAACCACGCACTGGTACTTGAGGATGCACCTATTGAGAGAACCGCGAAAGGTATCATTAATGCTTATCTTGGCTGTGCAGGAGAGCGCTGTATGGCGTTACCTGTTGTTGTCGTACAGGAAAGCATTGCAGACAGGCTTGCAGATGCGCTGGTTCGTCTTAGCAGGGAACGTGTCGTCGGACCCGCTTTTGATAAGGCTTCAGAACTTGGTCCGGTAGTCTCGGAATCCCACAAGGATTTTATCGAGAGGTGCATCGAGGACGGAGTGAAAGAAGGAGCGAAGCTGATACTCGACGGAAGAGGCAAAGTGGTCGATGGATTTGAAAAGGGCTTCTATGTGGGACCGACAATCTTCGATCATGTAATGCCGGGGATGAAGGTGGGCACGGATGAGATATTCGGGCCTGTACTGTGCATCAAGCGTGTTGCAAGCTTTGAAGAAGGACTTAAAATAATGAACGAAAATCCTTATGCCAATGGATCGGTCATTTTCACCAGTAATGGCTACTATGCCCGGGAATTTGCTCGATACACCGATGGCGGGATGGTCGGTATCAATGTTGGGATACCCGTACCTGTAGGAGTATTTCCCTTTTCCGGCCATAAAAGCTCCTTCTTTGGTGATCTTCATGTTCTAGGGAAGGACGGCATCCGCTTTTATACGAAAACTAAGACAGTTACAACAAGATGGTTTGATGAGGAAGAAATCAGAGCTGAAAAAGTCAGTACATGGGATGGGACTATTTAAGCAGATTTTTAGAAAGCTTCTTTTGGTTTGTGGCTAAATAAAGTTATCTGAAAGGCGTTGATTGGAATGTTGAAGAGAAAAATCGGTTATGCATGCGGAGACATCTACGGAGGCGGGGCTTTTCTTATATTCAGCATGCTCTATATGAACTATCTGGTTATCGTCGAAGGACTTCCTGTTGTTCTTGCTACCACAGTCATATTTATAGGAAAGCTTTGGGATGCTGTAACTGATCCCATTGTCGGGGTCATGTCTGACAGGACACGTTCCAGGTACGGCCGCCGCCGTATTTATTTCCTTATTGGTATAATTCCTGTCTTTGTTTCCTTTGTTTTGATGTGGTATTCATTCGGAATAACATCGCAAACAGCTGCTTTTATTTATCACATGCTGGCGTACATGTCATTCGGGACAGCTTTCACAATTGTCATGGTGCCATACAATTCCATACTGCCTGAAATGACAGATGATTATAATGAGCGAACCAGCTATACCACTGTCAGAATGGTTTTTTCAGCCGGAACTTCTATAATAGCGGCCATTATTCCGAGCATGATCATCAAAGCCATTGGCGGCGAGGTGAACGGTCCGGAGCAGAAGACTGGATATCTGATCATGGCAATTATTTTCGGTCTGATCTTTGCATTATGCTGGTTTTTTACCTTTATTGGAACAAAAGAAAGGGAAGACCTGCCAACGCCCGAAAATTTCTCTGTGCGGAATTGGTTCACTGTACTTCAAAATAAAACCTACCGTATATACCTGGGAATATTCATATTTGTTCAGGTAGCTATAGACCTGCTCCTTGCGCTCTTTATGTTCTATATAGACATTGTTGTGCTGCAGTATAAAAATTATGAAACGCTGATGGGTGTACTTCTTGTGTTTCAGCTTCTCTTTATGTTTTTACATAACCTGATCGCTCAGAAAAAAGGTAAATGCCATCCTCTATATCTGGGAATTCCTATCTGGATAGCGGCGTCTTTAGCTTTTGCCTTTGTAACCAGTGAAACACCTTTTATCATACTATGCATACTTGCAGTGTTCATTGCATTTGGAGCAGCAGCCGGCAATCTGGCGACATGGTCTATGTTATCCGATATCTTTGATGTTGATGAGCTCATGACCGGAAAACGGAGGGAAGGAATCTACAGCGGTTTTACCACCTTTCTTAGAAAATTCTCCAGTGGGCTTGCTATTTTGCTGTTGGGGTTCGGACTGCAGCTTTCGGGATTTAATCAGAATGAATACAATATTCTAAAAAGCAGCATAAATGCCTTTGATCCTACCAAATACGCATCTTCGAATGTAGTGGCAACCATCAAATGGATGTTTGTGATAATTCCGGTTGTGTTTCTGGCAAGTGCATTGTTTTTTGCACTGCGCTATAAATTGGACTGCAGGCGCTTTAATAATGTGCTGAAAGGTGTGCGAAAGATGAAGGCCGGAGAAGGTATCCACAGCTTCAATGAGGAGGAGAGAGCCGACTTTGAGCTGCTTACCGGTAAACCTGTTGATGCACTTTGGAAGCCTCGGGAATAAATATTCATGGGCTATTGACGCAGACGATGCTTCGGTGTAATATAAATAGAGTAATTGAATATAATCTTCAGGGCAGGGTGAGAGTCCCTACCGGCGGTAATGCGATAATATGCTAGCCCGCGAGCGAAAGCCGATCAGGTGTGATTCCTGAGCCGACAGTAAAGTCTGGATGGAAGAAGATTGCGATGCAGTTTTGTTTTTAATGTTCCCTGGGATTATATTTCCGGGGAATTTTTTGTTCCCCGCATAATAAATTTATTTTGCGGAGGTAATGTAAAATGGAAGCTAATCAGAAAGCTGAGGCTAACCAGAGAATTGTATCAAAACCAGAAATCACAGTCAGGAAGATGGCCACTTTGGCTATATTGTCAGCACTCTCAATCGTCTTTATGCTGCTAATAAGATTTCCACTGATTCCGGCAGCACCCTACCTGATTTATGAGCCGGCAGATGTACCAATATTAATCGGAGCATTTCTTTTCGGGCCTCTTTCAGGTTTGTTGATAACGGTTGTTGTTTCTGCTATACAGGCCCTTATGTCTCCGGACGGATTTGTAGGCTTCGTAATGCATGTTATAGCTACGGGAACCTTTGTGTTTTTGGCGGGCTTGATTTACAGGAAAATTCACAGTCTTAAAGGCGCTATTATTGCCCTTGTTGCAGGAACCCTTGCAATGGCGGCTGTTATGATTCCGGTCAATCTCATTATTCAACCTAATTTTTACGGAATACCAATTGAAACGGTGAAAAGCTTGCTGGTACCCGCGATTATACCCTTTAACCTGCTTAAGGCCGGACTAAACTCGATATTTGCCTTTATTGTATATAAAGCAGTCAGCAAGGTCGTCAATAGATGGTTGGAGTGATGCCTCTTTGGTGTACTCAATCTGTGTGAGTATTTGACGGTAATATTTTCAATATTTTGTGAAAATCCATTGACATTATTCCAGAAGCGTACTAGAATTAAATAAATATGTAATAATTTACCTAAGAAGCATTCTATTTGCTGTAATTATATGCAATTTGCTTCATTTATAGCTGATTTCACCGCGAATAAGAGTTTGGAGGAGAAGTCAATGGATGTGAACAGACAAAAAGTACGTGAGCTTATGACAAGCAATTGCGCAGGAAATTACAACCGCTTTGCAAGGGAGCTCGGTGTTGATCCGTCCCACCTATACAGGTATTTGAATACGGGTATAGGTGGCGGTAAAAAAATATTGATGTCCATTATGAAGTACTGTAAGACGAATGGGTTGAACTTTGACGACTATATCAGCGGTTGATGTGTGCTTAGAGATATTCCTTCACCATCAGTGCCCTGATATAGCCTCTGTCTTTTGTGGTGGAGTCTATGTAGAAGCCCCTGCCGTAGTAGAAGCGCACAAGGTCATGGTATTTTGAAGCAGTGTGAAGCTTGACGCATTTGATGCCTCTCTCAATCAGCAGCTTGTCCACAAGGCTTATCAATGATATGCCGATTCCAATATTGTTGTGGGAGAGACTGACTGCAAACCTGCTCAGGTAAGCTGTATTGTCGGGCAATAGCTCTACTCTTATGCTGCCAACGGCTACATTATCAAGCAGAGCGATATAAACCTCTTTGCTCCTTATATCATTGACGATATCTTCACATGTTTCCGCCAGGGCTTCCATCTCTCCTGTGAGTCCAACATCGTTTTTGTATTTGCTAAAGGACTCCTGCATGATGCCCCTGATGGCAGGCGCATCTGCTTCGGTTGCTTTTCTTATAATAAATGAATAATCAATCATAATCCACCATTTCTCCTCATTGCATTATCGTTGCCATTATGGCTTTTTGCACATGGAGCCTGTTTTCTGCCTCTTCGAATACATTTGAATTCGGCCCGTCGATTATGCTTTCTGTAACCTCCAGTCCCCTGTAGGCAGGCAAACAGTGGAGGAACATTGCATCCTTCTTAGCTTTCGAGAAGAGCTTTTCATTCACCTGATATGACATAAATGTTTTTACACGCAGCTCCTTCTCATCCTCCTGGCCCATGCTAATCCAAGTATCAGTATAAATCACGTCTGCGTCCTTTGCAGCCTCCTCGGGATCTGTCGTGATTACAACTTTACTGCCCGATTTTTCAGCCGCATGTCTGGCCTGCTCAATAATCGTGGGATTACAGCCATACTGCTCAGGTGTTGCAACATATATGTCAACACCGGTTTTGGCGCAGCCGTGCAAAAGAGAATTTGCCACGTTGTTACCGTCGCCCACATAAGCCAGCTTCAGACCTTTCAACCTGCCCTTTGACTCATATATGGTAAAGAGGTCCGCCAGTATCTGACAAGGGTGCATCAGGTCCGTTAACCCGTTAATGACCGGAATTGAGCCGTACTTGGCCAGATCCAGTACGTCGCTGTGTTTAAAGGTTCTAATCATGATGCCATCGACATAGTGTGAGAGTACCTTGGCTGTATCATGTATGGTTTCTCCGCGACCGAGCTGAATGTCGCTCGAGCTCAGAAAGAGCGGATAGCCTCCAAGCTGATAGATACCCGCTTCGAAGGACACTCTGGTTCTTGTGGATGACTTTGAGAAAATCATAGCGAGGGTTTTACCCTTGAGAATATGGTGTTCTACCCCTTCTTTAAGCTGTTTCTTCAGCTTTGCAGCCAGTGTAAATAAGTCTGCAATTTCATTGTATGACAGGTCGTTCAGGTCAATTAAATGTTTCATCACATTAACTCCTCATATATATAATTTCGTTTTGCGCCGCCTCAGCTTGCTGTGACGACAGCTGCTCGGCTCTATTTACCGGTTGCGCCTCGGCTGCCTGCACTGAATATTCGTCCAGTGAATAAACCTCTATATCGCCGTGCCCGGCCAGATGCTCAAGCACATCCAAAATCGCATTTGTAGTATCCAGGGAAGTAAGACAGGGAGTATTATATTCCATTGCCGTCCTTCTTACAAAGAAACCTAGTCTGCCCGGAACGCCTTCCTTTGCAGGGGTGCTGACGACCAGTGAAACCTTGTCATCCTTTATATAGTCCAGGACATTTTCTTCCATGACCAATTCCACCGAAAGGCCTTCCTCTTTAAGGTATTGGTAATTATCCTCAACAACCAGCAGCTTAAAGCCAAGCTTGCTCATCCTCGATGCAATGGAAATACAGTCCGATTTGTCGCGCTCGCCTGTTGCCAGCAGTACGCTTCCTCCTGTTGGAAGTGAGATGCCGGAGGCTATAAGAGCTTTGTATAAGGCAAGGCTGTAATCCTTGTCTACTCCCATGACCTCGCCCGTAGACTTCATTTCCGGCCCCAGGAAGGTATCCAGGGCAGGAAGCTTTGCAAAGGAGAAAACAGGAGCCTTGACGGCGGTAAAGATGGGTTCCTTTGCCAGACCCGGCTTATAGCCGAGATTGCGCAGCGTATCACCCATAATCAGCTTAGTAGCCACATTAACCATGGGGATTCCTGTGATTTTGCTCATAATGGGGATAGTCCTGCTGGCGCGCGGATTAACCTCAATTACATAGACCTTACCATTCGCATCGATTACAAACTGAATATTGAATAGGCCTACTGTCTTCAGTGCCTTTGCCAGCCTTATTGTATAGTCGGTAATTGTGTCCTTGATTTCCTGTGACAGTGTATGGGGCGGATATATTGCAATACTGTCGCCGGAGTGGACGCCGGCTCTCTCAACGTGCTGAAAAATTCCGGGAATAAGCACATCCTCGCCGTCGCATATGCCGTCAACCTCTGCCTCAGTCCCCCTAATATACTTGTCTATGAGTATGGGATGTTTAGATGAGGATGACAAGCCAACAGCCATCTTCATATAATCCTCCAGTGAACTATCATTATATACTATTTCCATAGCCCGCCCTCCGAGCACATAGGACGGCCTGACAAGGACCGGGTATCCAATCCTGTTGGCAATAGATATTGCCTGGTCAACTGAAAAGGCAGTGCTTCCTTGCGGAATCGGTATGTCCAGCTCTTCAAGCAGCTTTAGGAATTTATCCCTGTCCTCGGCTACATCAATGCTTTCTATCGTGGTTCCCAGTATCTTAACATCATCCTTGTGCAGGGTTTCTGCTATATTGATGGAGGTCTGGCCCCCAAATTGCACAATAACACCCTCAGGCTTTTCCTTGCTAATGATATCCAGAACGCACTCCTTTGTCAGCGGCTCGAAGTAAAGCTTGTCGGAGGTGTCAAAATCTGTGCTGACAGTTTCCGGGTTGTTATTAATAATGATGGACTCTATGCCGAGCTCTCTTAAGGTTCTCACGCATTGTACGCTGCAGTAGTCAAACTCTATTCCCTGGCCAATCCTGATAGGACCGGAGCCTATTACAAGAACCTTTCTCCTGTCGGACACAATTACATCGTCCCGATCCTCATAGGTAGAGTAGTAGTAGGGGGTGACTGCCTCAAATTCCCCTGCGCAGGTGTCTACAATTTTGTAAACAGGCGTGATGGGGTATTTCTCCCTCAGCTCCAGCACCGTATCCAGGGGTACATTTACCAGGTTTGCAATATAAGAGTCCCCAAAACCGATTTTCTTTGCCCTTATATAAAGGTCATAATCCAGCCATGCAATACCAGCATTTTTAACCTCGTCGGCAAGCTGAACGATATTCTGCAGCTTACGTATAAAGAAGCTGTCCACCTTGGTGAGATATACAATCTGCTCTACGGATATACCCTTCTGAAGGGCTTTGAAAATAGCAAAAATTCGCTCATCCCTTGGAGTTTTTAGTATATCCAGCAGCTCATCCACTGTCTTATTGTCAAATAATTTCAGCCCGAGCTGATAATTGAGCTTTATATCCAGGGAATCTATGGCTTTGAGCAAAGACTCCTCAAAGGTTCTGCCAATAGCCATGACCTCGCCGGTTGCTTTCATCTGCGTCCCCAGGGAACGGTCGGCAAAGGTAAATTTATCAAAAGGCCAGCGGGGGACCTTTGTGACAATATAGTCTATTGTAGGCTCAAAGCAGGCGTAGGTACTCTGGGTGACGGAGTTTCTTATTTCATCCAGGTTCATGCCGATGGCTATTTTTGATGTTACCCGGGCAATAGGGTAGCCGGTCGCTTTCGAAGCAAGAGCGCTTGAGCGGCTGACTCTCGGATTGACCTCAATGACTACATATTCATAGCTGTTGGGGTTAAGTGCAAATTGGATATTGCATCCGCCCTTTATCTCAAGGGCCCTGATTATCTTAATCGAAGCTGTGCGGAGCATCCTGTACTCAACATCGGATAATGTTTGGCAGGGGGCCACAACAATGCTGTCGCCGGTATGAACACCCACCGGATCCAGATTCTCCATACTGCATATGATAATGCAATTGTCGGCGCCGTCCCGCATGACCTCAAATTCAATTTCCTTCCACCCTGAAACACTCTGCTCTAATAGGACCTGATGAATCATGCTCAGCTTCAGGCCCTTTCCGCAGATATACCTGAACTCCTCCATGTTTTGCGCAATGCCGCCGCCGGTTCCGCCCAGGGTGTAGGCTGGACGAATAATGATTGGGAAGCCGACCTTTTGGGCGAAGCCCAAGGCATCCTCCAGGGTATTAACAATAGCGCTGTGAGGAACCTTTTCATTGATTGACTCCATTGTCTGCTTGAAAAGCTCTCTATCCTCGGCCTTTTTAATGGATGTAAGAGATGTCCCGAGAAGCTCGATCCCCATCCTATCCAGTATTCCGTCGGATGAAAGCTGTACAGCCATATTAAGTCCCGTCTGTCCGCCAAGGGATGCAAGTATACCGTCGGGCTTCTCCCGCTCAATAATCTTTTTGACGAAGTCCAATGTGATAGGCTCTATATAAATCTTATCAGCGGTGTCACTGTCAGTCATAATGGTGGCAGGATTGCTATTTACGAGGACGACTTCAATGCCTTCCTCCTTAAGAGATTTACAGGCCTGAGTTCCAGAATAATCAAATTCCGCGGCTTGCCCGATAATTATTGGACCTGATCCTATTACTAAAACCTTCTTTATGTCAATTCTTTTAGGCATATACCCTCCCCAAACAGCCCCGATGAGCTAGATCATCTTTATGAAGTCTTCAAAAATATAAGCCGAATCTCCCAAATCCTTTTCGCCTTCAGGATAATATTGCACGCCTAGCAGGGGAAGCGATCTATGCCTGAACCCTTCGACCGTATTGTCATTTATATTGATTTGCATAATCTGTACATCTTCGCCGATTTCATTATTCAATGCATAATTATGATTCTGTGTAGTGATGTAGCAGCGCCCTGTTACGAAATCCTTAACAGGATAATTTGCTCCGTGGTGACCGAACTTGAGCTTGTATGTGCTGCCTCCCAGAGCCAGCCCCAGTAGCTGATGCCCCAGGCCGATTCCGAACAGCGGCTTTTTGCCAATCAGCTTTTCCAGTAGCTGCTTTATCTCAGGCAGGTCCTTGGGATTGCCGGGCCCGTTGGACACCAGTATACCATCGGGGTTGCAGGCCATTATATCTTCAAATGCGGAGGTAGCGGGCATAATAGTAATGTGGCACTGATGCTTTTCCAAATACCTGATAATGGAATGCTTAACCCCCAGATCAAGCACTACAACTCTCTTGCCAGTCCCTGTTATATGAACTGCCTTCTTCGTGGTCACTTCCATGACAGGATTTTGCAGGCTCTGCTTCTTTTCCTCCAGCCTTTCCAACAAAATATCAACATTTCCCAGCTCTGTGGAAATAATACCGTACATACTTCCATGGTCGCGGATATGCTGCGTCAGTGCTCTGGTATCAATCCCTTTGAGACCAACAATATTATTTTTCTGAAAATACTCGTTTGTACCGATGGAATTTCGCCAGTTGTTTGGGTGCTCACAAAGCTCCTTGACAATAAACCCCTGCACATGAGCTTTAGAGGATTCATTATCCTGTGTATTGAAACCGTAGTTTCCAACCAGGGGATAAGTCATTGTGACTATTTGACCATGATTGGACGGGTTAGTTATAATTTCCTGATAGCCTGTCATGCAGGTATTAAAGACTACCTCACCGACGACCTCGCCCTTTTGGCCGAAGCCTTTACCGGGGAAGTAGGTTCCATCTTCAAGAACTAGGACTGACTTCATGTTTAGCGCTCCTTACTCAACTTTTTATTAATTGCTCCAAGAATACTATCAGTTAAAGTAATCCCTGCCTAAATAAAGAGTCCGAGCACTTCTTCAAAGGCTGAGGAAAACAGATCAATATCGGCTTTTGTTACGATTAGGGGAGGGAGCACGCGGATGATATTGTTTCCGATGCTTCCTACAAGAAAGCCTTTCTCGAAAAGCTTATTCTTAGCCTCCACAGCCTTGTTGTCAGACAGCTGGATGCCAATCATTAGGCCAACACCGCGTATTTCAGATATAGCGTTGAGCTTCTTTGCTATTTTCTCCAGGCTGCTTCTAAAATATAGCCCCATCTCCCTTGCGTTATCACATAGATTATCATCCAGGATAGTATTCAGGACAGCAAGGGAGGCTGAACATGCCAGAGGGTTACCCCCAAAGGTAGTTCCATGGTCGCCCGGCTCGAAGGCAGATGCGACATGTTCCTTTGCGCATAGTGCGCCAAAAGGAACCCCCCCGGCCAGGGCCTTGGCAAGGGTAAAGATATCAGGCTCAACTCCGAAATGCTCATATCCGAAAAGCTTGCCGGTTCTCCCTATTCCTGTTTGTATCTCATCAAATATCAGGAGCAGGCCCTTTTCGTCGCAAAGCTTCCTTACTGCCCTGACATACTCTATATCAGCAGGATAGACGCCGCTTTCGCCTTGTATGGGCTCCATCATTATTGCACAGGTCTCATCATCCACAGCTGCTTCTAGTGCGTCGAGGTCATTGAGCGGTACGTGCTTGAAGCCGGGCATGAGAGGCGCATAAGGCTTTTGATATTTCTCCTGACCAGTGGCTGCAACTGTCGTAAGTGTCCTCCCGTGGAAGGAATTTTTCAGTGTTATGATGCCGAACTTCTCCGGCATGCCATTTTTCTTATAATAAATTTTTGCCAGCTTGAAGGCGCCTTCATTTGCTTCAGCGCCGCTGTTTGCGAAGAAAACACGATCTGCGCATGAAATTTCTACCAGCAGCTTAGCAAGCTTTGCCTGAGATTCTATATAGTATAGGTTTGTGCAGTGTATGAATTTCTCAGCCTGGGACTTGATGGCTTCTACAAGCGCAGGATGGCTGTGCCCGAGAGCGCTAACGGCTATACCGGCAAGAAAGTCGTAGTATTCGCGGCCATTTGTGTCGTACAGCTTCATTCCCTTACCATATTCAAAGCACACGGGACTTCTTCTGCCGAAGGTATTCATATAATAATTGGAATCCATCTCCATAATTTTTGTCAGGTTCATAATACCAGCTCCTTTTTCTTTCAAAGACTCTAGTCTTTTATTATAGTATTCATAATTATACATAGAAATGAATAAAAATGCAATACTATTTAGTGTATCTATTTTTGTATTCACTTATGAATTGCTCATAGATTTTTAATGCCTCGTCCTCAAGATGCGAAAAATACGACGAAAGCTGCTTATTGCTTATGTTATCGCACTCTATAAACTGAGCGGCGTGATCAATTCTATTGCTTGCACTGCTTCTTCGTCTTACGACCTTTCCTGTGACCTTAACGTTGACGTCGTCTGGCAGGTAAAGGATCATTTCAATACTTTCATTATTATCAAATTTGTGCTCGCTGACGAAAGCTGTACCGCCATAGGAAATATCCGTCACAGTGCCTTCATAGGTATCATCGTCCCAGACCGGTCTAAGAGTAGCTTTCAATTTTACATCATAACGGGGAAAAAGACGGGTATTTATTATTTCTTCTACGCTGTCCAGCTCGGAGCAGACACTTTCAGGCATATTGCTATCAAGGGTTTTTACCTTTCCGGTGAAGTAATAGATGAAATAATCGCTAGAGCTTTTTACATATAGGGGGGAGCCTGGTTCAATATCCTTCATATACTCTTCTACGTATGGGATGCGTATAGAGCGTTCTTCAACCTCATATATAACACTTGAGTGCCATAATGCGTTTGAACCGGCCTTGACCCCGACCATCATGCCCTCTTTAAGGATATTGGGCACTATCGAGGCGTCCATAAATACCACCTCCCGATAATACTATCCAAAAACCTATATCGGAAAGATTCCGACACCACTTAACCAGACATTTCCATCGGCTATTCAGGGAATGTGCCATGACCTATCACAATCTCTCATTCTTGTGATAGAGCACCTTTTCACGCATGATCATGGTGCCGATGCCCTTGTTGGTGAAGATCTCCAGTAATATGCAGTGGGGTATTCTTCCATCCATGATATGTGTCCTGCCTACGCCTTTGTCCAATGCATCAAGGCAACCAAGTACCTTCGGAATCATCCCGCCTGTTATTATGTTCTTGTCAATCAGGTCATGCACTTCATCCGCCGTTAATGCTGAAAGAACGCTTTTACTGTCCTCGGTCATTTTAACTCCTTCTACATCTGTCAGCAGCATGAGCTTCTCGGCCTTCAATGCAATGGCAACTTCTCCGGCTACAGTGTCGGCATTGATATTATAGCTGTGTCCGTTTTTTCCTACGCCGATGGGGGCAATGACCGGTATGTATTCGTCGGTTGCGACAAATTCCAGTAATTTGGAGTTAATATTTGTAATCTTGCCAACATAGCCGATGTCCTTTTCTTTGCCATCGACAAGAGGCTTGTATTGCTCGCATTCGATCAGATTTCCGTCAACGCCGCATAGGCCTATGGCTTTTCCGCCTTTTTTATTTACCAGGGAAACGATTTCCTTGTTTGTCTTTCCGACCAAAACCATCTGGGCAATTTCAATTGTCTCTTCTCCTGTAACTCGAAGACCATTTACGAATTCGCTCTTAACATTCAGCTTATCCAGTGTTCTGGTAATGTCCGGACCGCCGCCATGTACAATGACCGGATTTAACCCTATGAACTTAAGCAGCGTAATATCTTCTATTACCGCATTTTTTAAGTCCTCACTAATCATTGCATTACCACCGTATTTAATTACAACAGTTGCTCCGTGCAGCTTCTGTATATATGGCAGTGCTTCGATTAGTATTTCCGCTTTTTTTATGATTTCTTCCATCAATCAATACCACTCCAATCCAATGAATTCATCAAGTCCAAGCATGATGTTCATACACTGAACGGCGGCACCCGAGGCACCTTTACCCAGGTTATCCAGCCTTGCTGTTAGTAGTATGTGGTCATCATTGCCACAAACGTATATTTCAAGAATGTTTGTATCGTTACAGCCTGTTGCGCTTAGAAAACCGTCCTCTATTCCGCCCTCCGAATTAAAGGGGAATACTTTAATGAAGCGTTGTCCCTTATACCAGGATTCGAGAAAATCGGCTATAGAGGCTCCGCTGCTTTTCCCGGGTAAAAGCCTTGTGTAAAGGGGTATCGCTACTGTCATACCCTTATAATATGCTCCTATTATTGGCGTAAACAGGGGTGCCTGCGAAAGGCCTGATACCTTCTGCATCTCTGGTATATGCTTGTGCTGCAGTGCCAATGCATAAAATCTGGGGCTTTTCAAGGATTCATCCATAGGATTGGCGGCATACTCGGCAATTCTTTTTTTCCCGCCGCCGCTATAGCCTGACACTGCATGACAGGTTAGGGGATAATCCCTTGGCACGATTCCTTCATTAATAAGTGGAAACATAAGCGCATTAAATCCGGTAGCGTAACAGCCGGGCACTGCGACCCTGGAGGAATTCATTATTTTTTCTCTATGTGCATGGCTTAGCTCGGGAAAACCGTATGCCCATGCGTCATTTGTTCTGTGAGCCGTACTGGCATCAATGACTCGGGTCCTGCTATTTTCCACGAGAGAAACCGATTCCCTTGCCGCGTCGTCGGGTAGGCATAGGAACACTATATCTGCTTCATTTATAAGCTTTCTTCTTTCACTAACATCCTTCCTTTTTTCCGGATCTATATATATCAGTTCGATGTCTGTGCGTCCATGCAGGCGCTCATCAATCTGTAGTCCCGTGGTTCCTTCTCTGCCGTCTACAAAAACCCGTTTTACCATATAGACACCCTTTCTAACTTTACTCTTTTTTATTCATGCCTGTTCATGTGACGTATACTGCCTGTGGCAACTGCTAAATAGTTGTCCTTAGTCCTGAGTACATCATACCACATGAAATGGGCCAGTGCAGTAATGAATATATCAATAATGCTTCTAATACTATAACACAAAATAATAAATAATTATACATTCATATGCATAAAAATGCAATGTATTTTGTGAAAGCGCATTATGCAAAGTTACTAAAACCATTTTTGTAGTTTTGTTAAAAAGTGTACTAGTTGAAAAAACTCCTACATGTTATATTATTAGAAGAAGCATTTCAAACCATATCTATATGGGAGGGGAAAAAATGGCAAGTGTAAAGCTTAAAAACATTTACAAAAGATTTGATGGCGGCGTTACAGCTGTAAGCGATTTTAATTTGGACATTGAAGATAAGGAGTTTATCATCCTTGTCGGACCATCGGGTTGTGGCAAAACGACGACTCTTAGAATGGTTGCGGGTCTTGAAGAGATTACCGAAGGCGAGATTTACATTGACGACAGACTCGTAAACGATGTTCAACCAAAAGACAGAGACATCGCAATGGTTTTCCAGAACTATGCTTTGTATCCTCACATGACTGTGTTTGACAACATGGCATTTGGACTTAAGCTGAGGAAGACCCCCAAGGATGAAATAAAGAGAAGAGTACATGAAGCAGCCAAGATCCTTGAGATTGAGCATCTGCTCGACAGAAAGCCGAAGGCTCTTTCCGGTGGTCAGAGACAGAGAGTTGCTCTTGGACGTGCTATCGTTCGTAATCCTAAGGTTTTCCTTATGGACGAACCTCTTTCCAACCTTGACGCAAAGCTGAGAGTTCAGATGAGGCTTGAAATTACCAAGCTGCATCAGAAGCTCAACACCACCTTCATCTATGTTACTCATGACCAGACTGAAGCCCTTACCATGGGTACCAGAATTGTTGTTATGAAGGATGGATTTGTTCAGCAGGTTGACACTCCGACAGCACTTTATGACAAACCGGTAAATATGTTCGTTGCAGGCTTCATAGGCAGCCCTCAGATGAACTTCATCAACGTTATGATTGAGAAGCGTGACGAGGATTACTTCCTTAAGTTTAATGAGAATGAGATAAAGCTCCCTGAAGCAAAGGCCAAGAAGATTGAAGGAACAGATTATGTTGGCAAGGAAGTTGTAATGGGAATAAGGCCGGAGTGCATGCATGATGATGAGGCTCATCTTGCATCCATGCCTGACAGCATAGTAACAGCTAATGTTGAGGTTGTTGAAATGCTTGGTTCAGAGACATTCCTGCACATGTTCATCGGCGATGTGAGCTGTACAGCAAGGGTTAATGCAAGAACGAAGACCAGATCTGGTGACATAATCAAGCTTGCAATCGATACCAACAGAATTCATCTTTTCGATAAGGATACAGAGAAGACTATCGTTAACTAATATGAAGCGAGCTAAAAATCTCGGGAGAGTGATTTCCCGGGATTTTTTCTTTTATATTTATGGATATTATAGTATAATAATCTCTGTAGGCAAATTTCCGCAGACGGTAGTGGATTGAACGTCCAAAGCAATAGAAAACCTGTATTGTGAATGTATGAGACTGTATGTAATAATTAGTCGGCAGGAGGAATAAATGTGAAGCTATTTCAAGGTCTTATAAACCAAATAACAGAATTCATGGACGGCAATTATGGCGTCATGGATGCAAAAGGGCTGATACTTGGATGCTCGGACGAGTCGTTAACGGGAAGCACGCATAATGTAATTAATGAAATTCTAGCTTGCAAGAAGCTTTTATGTCAGGCACAGGGGCAGCTGTTTCAGAAAATCTTTCTTAAAGGCAGGCTGGAGTTTATTGTATTTATTGATATGAAAGACGAATCGAGCAGACAGCTTCTTTCAATGCTGGCTGTGAATGTTACTAATATTCGAAATTATTACGAAGAAAAGTTTGATAAGAGCAATTTTTTCAAAAGCATTATTACTGATAATATCCTGCCAGGCGATATACAGCTTAAAGCAAGGGAGCTGCACATACCTTTTGATGTCTGCAGGGTTGTATTCCTTATAAAGATTGAACAAGTCAAGGATGTACAAGCATATGAGGTCATTCAAAGCCTTTTCCCGAAAAAGGTGAAGGACTTTGTAATTGCACTGGATGACGAAAATACTGTTCTGATTAAGGAATTAGCAAATGATGATGATTGCAAAGAGGTCGACAGGACTGCAAAAACCATTATAGATACGATCAATACGGAGATTATGGTTAAGGCCTGGATTGGTATCGGTTCTATTGTCAGCAATGTTAGAGATATTGGTCGATCCTTTAAGGAAGCACAGACAGCGCTGCGTATCGGAAGTATTTTTGAGAATGATAAATCGATTATCGATTACAACAATCTTGGTATCGGAAGGCTTATATATCAGCTTCCTACGACCATGTGCAAGCTGTTTTTACGGGAAGTTTTTAAAGAGGGATCCCTGGAGTCGCTGGATAATGAAATGATTCTCACAATCAATAAATTTTTTGATAACAACCTAAATGTCAGCGAAACATCGAGGCAGCTATATGTCCATCGAAATACGCTGGTGTACAGGCTGGACAAGATACAGAAGATAACTGGGCTGGATCTTAGGAATTTTGATGATGCTATCATTTTCAAGGTTTCTATGCTTGTTAAGAAGTATCTGGACAAGGCGGAAGGCTTTAATGAAGAATTTGTATAGCCGAAATGGCAATAATTATTAGTATTAAACTTGTGTAACAAGAAGGAGTTTAGGCGAGTTTTGTTGAACTTTTGTAGGTGACTAAAAAAAAGGGCTGTTGAGGTGTGTTTTTGTGGTTGAACTGAAGAATGTTAGCAAAACATATTCTAATGGTACTGTAGCGCTTAGAGATATAAATCTAAAAATGGATAAAGGGGAGTTTGTTTTTGTTGTCGGACCAAGCGGCTCCGGAAAATCGTCCCTTGTTAAGCTACTTTTGAAAGAGGAGGATGCAACGGAGGGCGAGGTCTATGTCAATGGTTACGATGTATCTTCCCTGTCCAGGCATGAAGTGCCATATCTCAGAAGAAGTCTGGGATGCGTATTTCAGGATTTTAGGCTATTGCCAAATAAGACTGTGTACGAAAATGTTGCATTTGCCATGATTATTACGGAGGCGCTTCCTAAGGAAATTCGCAGGCAAGTTCCGATGGCTCTAGCGTTGGTAGGCCTTAGCAGAAAGGCAAACACCTACCCGAGTCAACTTTCGGGAGGGGAACAGCAAAGGGTTGCGCTCGCCAGAGCTTTGGTTAACAACCCTTCACTTTTGATAGCTGATGAACCGACGGGCAACTTGGACCCCGAGACTTCATGGGAGATTATGAAGCTGCTTAGCGAAGTAAATAACAGGGGAACGACAGTAATTGTTACTACACATGAAAAGTCCATAGTTGACGAAATGAAAAGGCGTGTAGTGGCCATTAGCAAGGGTTTGATAGTCAGAGATCAGGAGAAAGGACAATACAGGGATGAAGATAAGAACTGTCAGACATATCATTAAAGACGGTTTTGTTAATACATACAGGAACAAGCTAATGTCGCTGGCTTCTACGGTTATAGTCGTAGCGTCCTTGATTATATTTGGTTTTTTCCTGTTAGTTTCCTACAACCTCGAGCTGAATGTCAAGATGTGGCAGGAACAGCCGCAGATGGAAGTTTTCTGTTATACGGAGCTGGATGCTACACAGGTGAAGATGGTCGAGGACAGCATTAAGAATAATGACAAAATTGCCGAATATATAAGAGTATCAAGAGAAGAGAATTATGAGAAGGCAAAAGAGAAGCTTGGCAAGGGTTCAGACCTATTGAAGGGATATGGTGCCGACACATTTATGGAATCCTTTATTATTAGGTTGAAGGACACGCAATACAGCCAGGAAGTGGTTAGTTCTCTGGAGAAGATGAGCGGAGTTGAGAAAATCAGCTATTCGCAAAATGCAATAGATGTAATTTCGCGTATATCCTATTGGATTAAGCTTGGCTCCAGCTTAATGGTCACTATTTTTCTGGTGGTTTCCGTGTTCATTATTTCCAATACAATAAAGCTGACTGTCTTTGCCAGACGCAAGGAAATTAACATTATGAAGTACATCGGTGCCACAGATTGGTTTATACGCTGGCCTTTTGTCGTGGAAGGTGTTATTATTAGTATAGTTGGTGCGATAGTAGCATTTGTTATTTCAGCTTATGGATATATGTCATTGTATGACAAATTCGCACAGGATTTATTCCTGGCTGACTCGCAGTTGTTGAAAATGGTTGATATAAGCGAGGTTTGGCCGCAGTTAATTTTATCATACTTGGCTATAGGTGTTGTTGTTGGAATGATTGGAAGTTTTCTCTCAATCCGCAAGCATCTTCGGGTATAAGAAGTACAGTAATGTATTGTGAAGGAAGTAAACTTACTAAGAGGAATGTACCTGATAGAATAGTGCATGGAGGTTTAACTAGTGAAGAGATTAACAATCATAACACTATTGGTTGCTATTTTGATAGCATCGTTTATACCGGTCAATCCTGTTATGGCAGGAAACGAGCTGGATAAGGCACAAAGTGCCAAATCGTCAACCGATAACCGGATAAACGATCTGAAGAGGAAGCAGGAGCAGGCAAGAAGAGAGGCAACAGCTCTTGAAAATGAACAAAGACAGATCGCAAGCGAACAGGCCTCAGAAACGAATGCATATGAACAATTGCTCACCGAAATCAGTAGTGCGGAGGAGAATCTCAGGCAGACTGAGAAGGCACTTGAAGAAGCGATTCGCATTTATAACCAACAGAACGAGTTGGTTAAAGTAAGGCTCAAGGTGATGTACCAGAACTCGAGCTTGAGCATGTTTGATACACTTATTGAATCCAAGAGTTTAGTCGAGTTATTTGAGCGACTACACTATATGTCCGTTGTTTCCGAGAATGACAACAAGATGATGGAGGATTTGGAAACAGCAAGGCAGGATGTCGAGTACAAGAAGGAGCTTGAGCAGAAGGCAAGGGAGCTTCTTAAGCAGAAGGCAGCCGATAAGGAGAAGAGGCTGACTCAGCTGAAGACTTCTCGTGCAGCGGTTGAGGGAGAGCTGGCAGCAACAAAAACCGAGATTAATAAGCTGGAGAAGGAGATTGACGCCCAGATTGCTGAGTCTAAAAGGCTGCAAGCTGTCATAAAGAACCTTTCTTCCAAAAAGAAGTATGTCGGCGGCACCATGCAATGGCCGTGTCCGAGCTCCTACAATGTTACTTCTCATTATGGTACGAGAAAGCATCCCATACTAAGGAAGTATAAAATGCATACAGGTATTGATATAGGAGCAAGTAAAGGAAGCTCCATCGTCGCGGCAAATAAGGGCACTGTTATCATGGCAAAGTATGATAAGAGTGGTGGATACGGCAACATGGTAGTGCTTGATCATGGAGCCGGAATTACCACATTATATGCCCATGCGAGCAAGCTTTGCGTGAAGGTTGGAGATGAGGTAAAGGCAGGGGCAGTTATTGCAAAGGTAGGTAGCACGGGCTTATCGACAGGAAATCATCTTCATTTTGAAGTTAGAGTAAATGGTGAAACCAAGAACCCACTATCAACTGCATATTTGGGCAAAAAGAATTAGGGCAGGCCGGGGCAAGGCAGTTGTAATATTGTCGGAGCGATGATAAGTAACATATTATGTATTCCGGTACATTATCAATAATAATGAGTTGGACATCTGACCCGGTCAAAAACCGGGTTTATTTGCTTTATTGAGCGCATAAGATATATGGTATGGTCTCTTTTAAGGAGCGTGAAAAATGGATCGAAGGTTCTCAGTGCGGCAAGTGGTCGCTATTGTCTTGGCCACGGTATTTATTGCAGTTTGTGCAACTGTTATTGCATTTTACTCATTGGATCGTCTAAGCTCAAGATATGTCATTAGCTTTAATGCAGACGAGGTTAGCTATAAGAATGTCAGCAAGTTTAACCAGGTTAGAAATATTCTGAAGAACGACTACTATAAGCCGGTAGATGAGAATATCATGCTTGAGGGGGCGATTTCAGGCCTTGCGGACTCGCTGGAGGATCCTTACACAGTCTACTTTGACACCGATCAGATGAAATCCTTTATGGAAAAGTCCGAGGGAAGCTATGTGGGCATAGGTGTGACTGTTAATGTGGACGAGAAGGGCCTTCTGACCGTAATCGAGGCAAGCGAAGATTCACCCGCTAAGCATGCGGGTATGATGCAGGGCGATAAAATCGTCAAGGTCGACGATGTGGATGTAACTACTCTCAGTGACGAGAATATGATAATCAGCATGATTAAGGGTAAAGAGAACACAAAGGTGAAGATAACTGTCTATCGCCCCAATGAAGATAAGTACATTCAGATGGAGATTACTAGGCGAAGAATTAAGATGTCCAACATTAGAAGTGAGATTCTTGATGGAGAGATTGGATATATTAAGCTTGTCATGTTTGACAGTCAAATAGCTAAGTATTTTAAGAACGACCTTAACAAATTGATGAACCAGGGTATTAAAGGCTTAATTATTGACCTGAGGGATAACCCTGGAGGATCCTACGAGCAGGTGGTTGAGATAGCGGATAGCCTGCTGCCTGAGGGAACGATTGTCTATACTGAGGATCGTAATGGTAAGAAGGAGGTTAAGAATTCCGGAAAATCATATATAGATACTCCCCTGGCTATATTAACCAATGGAAATAGTGCCAGTGCTTCAGAAATTCTGGCCGGTGCCGTCAAGGACTATGGCAGAGGGACACTTGTTGGAACAAACACCTTTGGTAAGGGTCTTGTGCAGGAACTTAAGCTACTCGAGGATAATTCCGGGATAAAGGTGACCATAGCCAGGTACTTTACTCCATCCGGCTTCTGCATTCATGGAACTGGAATTTCACCTGATATTGAGATAAATGTGCCGGATGATTACAGGAATCTCCCTGCTTCTCAAATACCAAAGAGCAAGGATGTGCAGCTCAAAGCAGCGATTGATGCTGTAAAGGAGGATATTGGGTACTGATTAATGTATAAATAGGTGATTTATCCGTAAAATACTCCTAAAGGCCGTTTATGGATGGAGGATTTCGGATATGGAGAAAAAGCAAGATATGCTAAAGCTTGAAATAGCAAATGAGTTAGGGCTTGGCGATAAGATTCTTAAATATGGGTGGAAAAGCCTATCTGCCAAGGAGACAGGAAGGATTGGAGGACTAGTTGCGAAGCGAAGGAAGACCTCAAAGAAAACCGAGGGGTGATTGCAATATATAGAGATTTTGCATTTCTGTACGACAGGCTCATGTGGGATGTGGATTACATAGGATGGGCGGATTATGTTGAGGGTATGTTTGAGAGAAGTAAGGTGAATCCACGGTTGATAGCCGATCTTGGCTGTGGTACCGGGAGCTTCTGCCTTGAGATGGCAAAGCGCGGCTATGAGATGATTGGGATTGATCAGTCCGTTGAAATGCTGAACTGTGCGAAGCAAAAGACCCTTGATGCAGGAGCCGACATTCTTTATTTGAATCAGGACATGACCTCCTTTGAGCTCTATGGAACGGTGGATGCCATAACATGCCTTATGGACAGTGTGAATTATGTTACATATAAAAATGATTTGAAGCGATTATTCAGGCTTGTGAATAATTATTTGAACCCTGATGGCCTTTTTCTATTTGACATAAATTCCCCGTATAAATTTGAGCAAATT
>JAAYBT010000047.1 GCA_012730015.1 Clostridiaceae bacterium | reverse complement strand
ATAACTCATCTTTCCAACCTATGCTTGTGAGTGGCGTTCTGAGGCGCAGGTACCGACATGCTGAGGTGTTATATCACACCGCCGTTGGTAGCCTGCTGTGCAGGCAAGAGCCCAAAACACTTTGGAAAGTTGAGTTTAATTTACCAACTTTACAGGAAAAGGTGTAGTGTATGAACCAAAACAGTATATCAATAAGGGGTGCCAGGCAGCACAATTTGAAGAACATTGACATTGAGATACCCAGAGACAAATTTGTTGTTATCACGGGATTGAGCGGCTCCGGGAAATCATCTCTGGCATTTGATACCATATATGCGGAAGGACAAAGACGCTATGTTGAATCGCTTTCCTCATATGCGAGACAATTCCTTGGACAACTGGACAAACCGGATGTTGATTATATTGGTGGCCTATCCCCGGCCATTTCCATAGATCAAAAGACCACCGGCAGGAATCCCAGATCGACTGTCGGTACAGTAACCGAGATATACGATTATTTAAGGCTTCTTTATGCCCGAATCGGTGTGCCTCATTGCCATATTTGCGGGAAGGAGATCACACAGCAGACCGTCGATCAGATGGTTGACGCCATCATCGGTATGGAGGAGGGCACGAAAATTCAATTACTTGCGCCTGTGGTCAGGGGCAGGAAGGGTGAATACAACAAGCTAATTGAGGATGCTCGCAAAAGTGGTTATGTCAGACTTCGTGTAGATGGAGAAGTGCGCGATATTAGTGAAGATATTATACTGGAGAAGAACAAGAAGCACACCATTGAAATCGTTGTGGACAGGCTTGTTATAAGGCCTGACATAATAAAGCGGCTTGCTGATTCTATTGAGACTGCCCTCAATCTGAGTGGAGGCATTTTGGTTGTAAATGTGCTGGGCGGGCAGGAGTTGCTATTTAGCCAGAATTTCGCATGCAGCGATTGCGGAATCAGCATCGAGGAGTTGGCGCCACGAATGTTTTCCTTCAACAACCCTTATGGTGCATGTCCTGAATGCGGCGGACTGGGTACGCTTATGAAAATAGATCCGGATCTTGTCGTGCCCGATCGCACAAAGTCATTAGAGGAAGGTGCTATCAAGGCAAATGGATGGAACTTTGAAAACGGTGACACCTATTCGAGTATGTATCTTAGGGCACTGGCTAAGCACTATGGATTTAAGATATCTACACCCGTTTATGAGCTGCCTGCGCATATCTTAGATATTATTCTCTATGGCTCAAAGGGCGAAAAGATAAAGATTACTTATGAAAAGGACTACGGAAGCGGAAGCTTTTCAGCTGCCTTTGAAGGCGTTATCACCAGCATTGAAAGGCGTTACAAGGAAACGCAGTCCGATGGCATGAAGCAATATTATGAAGAGTTCATGAGTACAAGCCCCTGCCCTGAATGCAAGGGGGCGAGGCTTAAGAAGGAGAGCCTTGCGGTCACTGTGGGGGAACACAATATCCATAGTCTTACCAGTATGCCGGTAGGGGAGATAAAGGGCTTTTTTGACAAGCTCACACTTTCCCAGAAGGATCATCTAATCGCTGACCAGATTTTGAAGGAGATTATTACAAGGGTCGGCTTTCTGTCTGATGTGGGTCTCAATTACCTTACGCTATCCAGAACAGCGGCTACACTTTCAGGCGGCGAAGCCCAGAGGATAAGACTCGCCACCCAGATTGGTTCAGGCCTGATGGGAGTGCTTTATATTCTTGACGAGCCCAGTATAGGTCTTCATCAGCGTGACAACGACAAGCTGCTGAAAACCTTGTGCAGACTGAGGGACATTGGGAATACCCTTATTGTAGTCGAACACGATGAGGATACTATGCGCGCTGCGGATTATATTATAGATATGGGGCCCGGCCCCGGTATACATGGCGGATATGTAGTTGCTCAGGGAACGATTGATGAAATACAGGACTGCCCTGAGTCCCAAACAGGGCTTTATCTGAGCGGGAAGAGCTGCATACCCCTTCCTGACAAAAGGCGCCAGCCGAATGGGAAATGGCTCAGGGTGGTCGGCGCCAGACAGAATAACTTAAAGGATATACAAGTTGACATACCATTGGGCGTATTCACTGTAGTGACGGGGGTTTCCGGCTCGGGTAAAAGCTCGCTGGTTAATGAAATCCTTTATAAGAAGCTTGCTACAAAGCTGAATCGTGCCAGGAAAAAAGCCGGCGATCATGATGATATTCTTGGAATAGAATATCTTGATAAGGTTATCGAAATTGACCAGTCTCCTATCGGACGTTCGCCCAGATCCAACCCCGCCACATATACGGGGGTTTTCGACCTGATCAGAGGGGTCTTTGCAAATACTACAGAAGCTAAGATGAGGGGCTACAAGCCCAATCGCTTCAGCTTCAATGTGAAGGGTGGACGATGTGAGGCTTGCGCCGGTGATGGTATTCTGAAAATTGAGATGCACTTTCTGCCGGATGTCTATGTGCCCTGCGAGGTCTGCAATGGTAAGAAGTACAATAGAGAGACCCTGGAGGTCAAGTATAAGGGGAAGAGTATTTCTGATGTGCTGAATATGACAGTTGAAGACGCACTGGACTTCTTCAAAAACATACCTCGAGTTCAAAGCAAGATACAGACTCTCTTCGATGTTGGTCTTGGCTATATAAAGGTTGGACAACCATCGACGACCCTTTCGGGTGGGGAAGCCCAAAGAATCAAGCTTGCTACAGAGCTGTCAAGGCGTGCCACAGGAAAAACTCTCTATATATTGGACGAGCCTACTACAGGGCTCCATGTGGCTGACGTCCACAAGCTTGTGAATATTATTCACAGGCTTGTTGATGCGGGCAATTCAGTGATTGTTATAGAGCACAATCTGGAGGTCATTAAGACGGCGGATTACATTATCGACCTTGGGCCGGAAGGCGGCGACCAGGGGGGATATGTTGTTGCTACAGGCACCCCCGAAGAGGTCGCAGCAAATGAAAGGTCCTATACGGGATACTTTTTGAAAGGTGCGTTGAAGCCGGTTTTGACCGCCCAAAACCAGTGAAAAGGCGCCACTCAAGCGCAGTGGTGACTGTCAACGAGCGCATCACGAAGCTTTTTACAACACTTTTTAGGGGCGTTGGAGCAGAGATTGCACGTGGAGCAGAGATTGCATTGGGTTGCGTAATTGTGAGAGCGTATGATGATACGGACAGTAATTCATCCCCCACCCAAGCTACCAATACCTTGAGTATAGCAGTATAGAGGTGGGGGATTTCTTACCACACAAGATTAAATGGGGTCAGCAAATCCGAAGCCCCGTGGGCTTACGAACAAAAGCAGGAATACTAGAATAAAGAACAAAATGGCGCAGTCATCCTTAAAAATATTTCCGCCAACACATCCTCTGTCTGCCATTCAAAAACACCTCCTCATGTTCTTGCACAATAAAGGTAAGCTCTTAACTGCCTTACTGGTCTTACTGTATCGCTAATATAAATATATTCCGAAGAGGCTCAATAGGTTACAAAACATGTTATTGCAAACCTTATTCTTGTCGACTTCTTATAATAGCTGAAAGTTTACAATAGTGACACAAACTATATAGCCGCGCACGTAGACTGAAACGCAATGAATGTGATATAATAGCCTCATAAATGAGGCTATTATATGCCTCCGGCGGAATTTATGCGCCGCCGAAATTTTGCCCTTGGGTCAATGTGGCAAACGGCGATGCGCGTTTATATCATGAATTCAAAAATTCATGATATAATAGCCTCACAAATGAGGCTATTATATGCCTCCGGCGGAATTTATGCGCCGCCGAAATTTTGCCCTTGCATCAATGTGGCAAACGGCGATGCGCGTTTATATCATGAATTCAAAAATTCATGATATAATAGCCTCATAAATGAGGCTATTATATGCCTCCGGCGGAATTTATGCGCCGCCGAGATTTTGCCCTTGAGTCAATGTGGCAAACGGCGATGCGCGTTTATATCATGAGTTTGTATAAAATAATGATATACTAAACTTTCAAGCAATTGATGCAGTATACTGGAGTAGGCCGTAACTAAAGGAGTTGATTAACTATGATGATGTGCTCAAGCTGTAAAGAAAATTATGCAGTTGTTTT
>JAAYBT010000268.1 GCA_012730015.1 Clostridiaceae bacterium | reverse complement strand
ATCATGTTTGGGAAGCAAAGAAATATCAGGCTAATAATAGCTGCATTTGCAAACCTGTATTTGTAATTCAGAGCGATTTTAAAAAGAATGAGCGCCGAAAAGAATGTAAATGCAATATTAATATATGAAATAATGTACCTGTTCACACCCAATATGTGATAAACCAATCCAACAAAGGCGGTATACCAGGTATATTTATATTCGAGGGCGTAAAGAGGCACACCATCAGCCATTTGCTGTGCCAGCCGAATGCCTTCCCTGTGGTATAGAAGGCCATCTGTCCCAAAGATATCGGCGCGGTCATGATAAATGTACAGTACCGTTACTACTCTGAGCAGCAATGCGGCAAAGGCTGAAAGAATATATATATACTTATATTTGTTGGCAGGCACAGTTTTGTATGCTATGAAAAGTGAAAGTGCACATACTGCAATGAGTATAATAATGCTGGATTCCATGTTGTTCCCTTCGCTATTAATTCTTCAGTAATACTTGCCCGAGCTGTACTTTCAATATACAACTACCGAGAAATAGTATATCAATAGTTTTGTAAAATGCAATATGCTGCCTGGCAGGAGATTTCATGCATTCAGCTTCCGGCATGATTCTCTGATGATGAATCGAGTATCCAGAATAGTTCTGATAGGTGGCCTTTTCCCTTCGATAATATCAATCAGCTTTCTTGTAGCAACTCTGCCAAGTTCAAGAATCGGAACATCAATTGTCGTGAGGGGCGGCACAGTAATCTGAGAGATATCGTAATTGTTATGTCCGATAAGAGATATGTTTTCAGGAATTCTCAGTCCCAGCTCCAATATTGCTTTATATGCGCCAATAGCTTTGATATCGTCTGTTGCGAATATTGCTGTAGGTGGGTTCTCGGTTTTCAAAATCTTAAGTGTGGCTTCATAGGCTTCATTAATGGAATAGCCACCATTTTCAACTAATGAATAGTCGACCGGTATGCCCGCTTTCTTGTGGGCTTCTATATAGCCCTCCAGGCGTTCCTTGCTGACAACATAATTTAATGGAGCATGGATACACCCAATTCTCTTATGCCCAAGTGAAACAAGATAATTAATGGCTTCTTCGCAGTCAGAAAGATTGTCGGTATCGACGGAAAAAACCTTATCGGAAAGAAATTCATTGACGACCTTGCCCAATACAACAAAAGGGAAATCAAGCTCATAGAGCTTTTCAATAAGGTTGTCATTTATCCGGGAGCTCAGAAGGAGCAATCCCTGAATCACCTTACTGTCAATCATGGAGAGGCACTTTTCAATTTCCTTTTTTTCTCCGACTGAATTATTTAGTATGATTTCATAATTCCCTTCGTCAGCAACTTCGGATATTGATTGAAGTATGAGGGGTACAAATCCTTGATTTGAAGAACGTGCCGAAACAATTCCAATGGATCGAAAAGAACCGCTGCCAAGACTTTGTGCCAGCCTGTTTGGCTTAAAATTGAGTTTTTCAATGGCGTCCTGTACTCTCTTTTTTGTTTCCGGATTTATATTCGGAGCGTTGTTTATAACGCGGGAGACCGTAGAAATTGAAACATTTGCAAGTTTAGCTACATCCTTTATATTTGATCCCATGGAATTCCTCCTGTAATTCAATCGCAATGTGGTTGTTATCTAAATTATAGCATTTATTATGCAATATGCAAGAAACAAAAAAATGCTTTCAGCTAAAAATAACCGGTTATGAAGTCATGACATATGAAAACGTTACCACAAATATTAAATATGTATGTAACAGCTGGAACAAAGGGATTGTTGCATATATAAAATAAATAAAAAAATAGTATTGCAAAAACGTTTCTATAGTGATAAAATGTTATTGAAAAATGAAAACGCTTCCATTAACAAACCTGGTGCGGCTAAGATGCATTATGCAAGGAACCTGATGAATTTAGCCGTAATAAAGCGTAAAAAAGGAGGAGTAAGATGAGTAAGAAGTTGATTTGTCTCATTTTGTCTTTGGTTCTCTTAAGCATGGTGGCTTTTACCGGCTGCGCTGTACCGTTTGCAGGCCAGAAGGTCTTGAAAATCAGCATGAGCGGCTCGCCACAGCCACATGAAAAGGAATACATCATGAACGACTTTATTAAAGGCTTTGAAACAAAACATAACGTAAAGGTGGAAGTGGATTTCGTTTCTCAGGCAGACAGTATTAAGAAAATCCAGTCCGAGCAGGAAAGCAATAATATTGTATCGGATGTTCTTCTGGTAGATACAGCAAATATGGCGCCCTATGTTAATGGCGAGTGGGTAGAGGATCTGACCAATACCATCAATGCGAGCAAAGTCAACCTTACCAGCATGTTTGATAATTCCATTAAAAAAGACGGGAAGACATATTTTGCTCCAATCAGCTTTGACGTATACATAACCATTGCAAATAAAGATGCAATACAATATCTTCCTTCAGGTTTATCCGAAGAGGATGTGGTGAACGGCCTCACCTGGGATCAATATGCAGATTGGGCAATTGCCATCGCAAAGGGCGAAGGTGTTGGAAAAACAATGATGCCTGCAAACATGACCGGCTCACAGCTTCTTTATCCCATGGCTGGATTAGGGATGGCCTATGGTGCAAAATTTCCGGAATTCAATTCTGCCGGTTTCAAAGAAGCAATGGGCATTATAGCCAAAATGGCAGCAGGAGACGCTTTTTATCCTGAACAGGATCAGTATACTGCCCCAACAGATCCATTAAAGAGCGGCGCAGTTTGGCTTACATTTGCTCATATGGGTCCCATCGGTGTTGCTTATAATGCTGCTCCAAATGAATACATTATTGGTGCTGCACCGAAAGGATCGAAGGGCGCCGGATCCACTGCGGGAGCATGGTGCTATGGGATACAAAAGGGCGCAAAAAACAAGGCATTAGCAGAGAAGTTCATTAGCTATATCCTGGATTCTAAGGTGAACTATGATTACTGTATGCAAATGGGCGGTTTATTAAGCCCAATCAAAGAAGTAGAGGCTATTTTGGATACAGATGATGTTATTATGCTTGCAGGTGCAAAAATGCTTGATACAACTATTATATCAGGGGTACCGTCAACCGAATATACTGATTGGAATGCGGTGAAGCTTCTTTATGGCGATTTACTCAATGAGATACTCACTGATAAAGCAGTTCCCGATGACGAGTTTTTTGACGGACTCCAGAACGAGCTCGAAGGGCTGAAGAAATAGATGTATGTTAATGATATAATGAGAGGATGGATAAAACATCCTTCTCATTTTTTTTCTTCTGAAGGGGGGCATTTATCTTGAGCAAATCAGGAGTATCTCATACAAAAAAAATAATGCCATACCTTTTGCTATCGCCGGTATTCATCTATTATGCTGTTTTTTGGCTCACTCCGGTTATTTCCGGTATGGTTGAGGTTTTCACCGATGCTAATGGAAAAATAACACTCCTAGAAAACTTTATTCTGATGTTTGAGTCTGATCTGTTTGGAGAATCGGTGCTTAATACAGCTACCTTTGCGGCGATATCCGTGGTATTACAGTATTTTTTGGCCCTTTTGCTGGCTGTTTTACTCAACCGTAAATTTAAAGGCGCAAAGCTGCTGACCTTTGCCGCTATGATTCCCATGGCGATTACGCCCACTGCGGTTGCAATACTTTGGAAAACGGGTCTTGTAAAGGAAGGATGGGTTAATACTGTTCTGCTTTTCTTAAATCTAATTGAAGAGCCGATTGTGTTCCTTAATGCAGAAGGCTTTATGGCTGTTTTGCTGATTATATTAATCGATACCTGGACGGTCACGCCATCGGTGATGATTATTCTACTGGCAGGGCTACAGGGAATGCAAAAGGAGCTTAAGGAAGCGGCTTATACCTTCGGCGCAGGAAAATGGAGAATTTTCACTGATATTACTTTGCCTATTCTGAAGCCTTCCATTATTACTTCAGTGATTTTGAGGCTTATCGCTGCTATTCAGGTTTGGGCTATCGCGGTAATGGTCTTGGGCTTTGGCAGGGCGCCATTCTTAGTTGAAAGAATAGCCTTTTATGTTGATGTGGTGCCTGGGATCGGGACCAGTGAAAAAATTGCCTTTACCCTCTCTTTTACAACAACAGTGATTGTTCTGTTGGTTACTGTTTTGTATCTGAAGGTATCAAAATATGGAACAGGGGTTAGGGGGAATCGATGATGGATAAGCTGAATATCATTCAAAAGGCGGTTGTTGCTATTATTCTTACAGCCATGGCTTTTATTGTAGTGGTTCCTCTTTTATTCTTCCTGAATACCACTTTCGCATCAGATGTAGAAATGTCGGCCTTCCCGAAGCCGATACTTCCCAAAATGACTGTAACGGTTAAAGTTGTGCCCCATGAAGACGGACAGTATGAGGTGTTTTACGATAGCGGCGGCGGTTATCGATCTATAATTACCACTAAAAATCCGGTTAAATTGGAAAATCATTTTAGAAGGCAATACTCTGTAACCATTCCAGGAGAAAAATTACTGGAGGATTTCAGCAGGACAAGAGAGAGCGGACCTGCAGAGTTTACATATGTTAAAAGTATTTTTTATAATTTCAGACAATTTTTCGCGATTGTAAATAATTCTTTGCCGGCGCTGAAAAACAGTATTATAGCCTCTTTGTATACCATACTTATCTCCCTGTCAATCGGGAGTCTGGCCGGTTATGTGATGGCAAGATATAGCTTCCGCCTTAAGAGTGTTATTAATGTTTCCTTACTGATAGTCAGGATGTTTCCGGTAGTTGGCATCAGTATTCCAATGGCTGTATTACTAATACGATTTGGCCTGTTCGATACATTGCTGGGACTGTCCCTTTTATATTCAATACCGAATATAGCCCTTACTGCCTGGATTACTTCGAGCATATTTATAGGTATCAGCAAGGAGTTGGAGGAGGCATCCATGGTATTTGGTGCGAACCGGTTCCAGACCTTTATGCGTATTACGCTTCCACTTGCCTTCCCGGCCTTGGCCGCTAGTTCAATGTATGCATTTCTGACAGCCTGGAATGATACCATTTCTGCACTGATTCTGACAAACAGGAATCAAACTCTTGCGCTCGTTGTGTATAAGGCGATTGGTACTACCTCCAGCGGAATACAATATGCGGCCGCCGGCAGTGTAATATT
>JAAYBT010000267.1 GCA_012730015.1 Clostridiaceae bacterium | reverse complement strand
TCGGTTACTTCACTGAAGGTCTTAGCTTGTGATACTGCATTCTGGCCGGTTGTGGCATCCAGGACAAGTAAATTTTCGCGTTTTGCGCCAGGCATTTCCCTGTCAATAATACGTGAAACCTTTCGCAACTCCTCCATCAAATTCTTCTTAGTATGAAGCCTACCTGCAGTATCACAAATCAAAACATCTGCTTTGCGAGCCCTGGCCGCCTGTATTGCATCAAAAATTACTGCCGCCGGATCTGAGCCTTCATCCTGCTTAATCAGTTCAACACCGACCCTGTCTGCCCAGATTTGCAGCTGATCAATCGCAGCTGCTCTAAATGTATCGGCCGCAGCTAGTATCACCTTTTTGCCATTCTTTTTAAGCATCCCTGCGATTTTTCCTATCGATGTGGTCTTCCCCACCCCATTCACACCAATGACCATAATCACGGCGGGTGACGGTTCAATATCCAAAGCTGGAGTCTCTTCACCGAGAATCTCTATCAACGATTCCTTTATAAGCTCCTTAATTTTAAGCGGGTCAGTAATCTTTCTCTCCTTCACCTTTTTTTTTGTGATATCAATAATGTGAAGTGACGTATCAATCCCCAAATCGGCTGTAATCAGTACCTCTTCAAGCTCATCGAACAGATCATCGTCAACCTTTCCAAAGGAAACAAGTACTTGATCAATTCTTTCGGTTATACCCTTTCTAGTCTTCGTAAGTCCTGCCTTCAATTTATCAAAAAAGCTCATGTTAGCCCACCTTTTCTCCCATTTTCATTGATACAATCTTTGATATGCCGTGCTCCTGCATCGTCACGCCATAGAGCATATCTGCTCCCTCCATAGTACCTTTTCTGTGTGTAACCATGATGAACTGCGTTTGAGAAGAATACTTTCTCAGATACTCTATAAAACGGTACACGTTTGCTTCATCAAGGGCAGCCTCTATTTCGTCCAGTATGCAAAATGGTGCTGGCCTAAGCCTCAATATTGAAAACAAGAGTGCTATGGCAGTAAATGCTCTTTCTCCGCCTGATAGCAGCATCATGTTTTGCAGCTTCTTGCCTGGAGGCTGAGCCTCTATCTCTATGCCGCTTTCCAGAACATTTTCCTCATCAACCAGAATTAGGCTCGCTCTTCCGCCATCAAAGAGCTCTTTAAAAACAATGTTGAAATTGGCATTTATAAGCTTAAACTGCTCTAAAAACTGCTTTTTCATGATGGCTGTCATTTCATAGATGACGCGCTGCAGCTTCTCTCTGGCCTGCTCCATATCATCTCTTTGCCCGCTCATGAACTCAAAACGTTCCTTCGTTTTAACATAGTCCTCGATAGAAGCAACATTAACAGCTCCCAGCTCCTTAATGGCATTTTTCAGCTCATTAATCTCTCTTTGGGCTTTTGTTATACTGCCAATATCCTTCTTCAACTGTTCTGCCGCTGAATATGTAATCTCATATTCATTCCACATTCTATCCTGTAAGGCGTCCATTTCAGTTTCAATCTTTGCTTTCTTGATCTCGACTCTTGAATACTCCTCCTGCAAGAGCAATATCGTTTTATTTGTGTTGTTAATTTTATTAACAATATCGAAGCTGTCTTCCTCGAGGATTTTCCTCTCCTCGGTCAGCCTGTCCAGCTCAAGTGTCTTGCCGGTCTTCTCCTGATTATGCTTATTAATCTGTTCGTTTAGACCTTCATTTTTCTGCTGCAGGCTTGCAATTTCACTAATAGCCTTGCCTTTGTCGCTTTCCTTCCTTGCCATGCTTTTGACAATAGATTCCTTCTCAGTTACAAGGCGCTCCGAATTCTCCTTAGCAGCTTCGATACTCTCAACAATAGAATTCACAGAAATCTTGAAGTCTGTGATGTCGGCATGGAGTGCATCTCGCACCGCTTGATCCTCCTTGTTCTTCTCCTGGTGCTTGGCAACAGTATCCTTAGCATCTTTTATTTCCAGCTCAATTTCTTCAAGCTCATGACGATACTTAGCCAGCTCATCCTCAATATCGCTAATCTGCCTTTGCAGCTGTTCCTTCTCCTGTTTGAGCATTTCCATCCTGGCAGAAAGCCTGCTTATATTTTCCTCGACCTGCGCCAAGTTGCTCTCGTCCCTTATCTTAACCAGTTCATTGTTTTTTAGTTCACCTTCACCGGATGAGATATCCTGATTTATCTGAGCAATATCATCTGTCAGCTGCTTAATGTCATTCTCCAGTTGCTTTTCTGTTCCCTTCAAGGCCTGTAGCTCAGCATTGAGCTCGTTAATCTCCCTGCTCCTGCTCAAAATGCCGGTGCCTTTGTTTTCGCTGCTGCCTCCGGACATTGAGCCGCCTGTACTGAGTAAATCTCCCTCCAGCGTTACTATTCTAAATGAGTAGCCAAAGGATCTAGCTATTTTTATAGCATTATCCAGAGAATCAACAACTACAACCTTCCCCAGAAGACTTGTAATAACTGCGTTATAAGCCGGATCTGCGCCGACAAGCTCACAGGCAATACCACAATAACCCTCACATTTTTTTATGCTGTTTAGTGTATTAGCATCAAAGCCTTTCCCCTTTACTGCGCTAATCGGTAGAAATGTGGCGCGGCCCATTCTGTTTTTCTTCAAATACTCTATAGCTCTTTTAGCATCCTCTTCGCTTTGCGTAACTATATTTTGTAGCGCACTGCCAAGCGTTATCTCAATTGCTGTCTCATACTTCTTATCAACCGTTATCAGCTGTGCTAATGCTCCATGTATCCCTTTACCGAAACCCGCGGATTCGCGGCTTGCCTGCAAAACCTCTCTAACACTTCTGTAGTAGCCTTCCAGGTTTTGCTCCATCTCTTTGAGGGTTCTTACTCTAGAGATTTTATACTGAACGTCAGATTTTAGCTTGGTCTGCTTGATACGAAGCTCCTCGAGCATTTTATCCGATTCATCCCGTTCGCCGAATAAAGCCTGCAGCTTTTCCTTTTGCCTGCGTATCTGCTCTGAAGCATGCCGAATGCTCTCGATCAAATCCTCTTTCTTTATCTTTTCCCCATCACTTTCAACTATGTGTTGATAAACCTCGCTATCGATTGCTTTTTGACGTTTGTGCATGTTCTCGATGTGGGCTTCAACATTACCGATCTGCATTTTTTTATCTGTTTGGATGTCCATCTTGTCCATAATCGCTGTCTTTAGCAGTTCAATATGTCTTTCGTTTTCGTCCAATGTCTTAAGCAGTTGGGCCATTTGAGTCTCGTATTCGGCAAGCTTACTGCTATAGGTTTCCAGCTGTTTTTCAAGATACTTGAGCTTACCCTGCTTCCCTGCTTCCTCCGCATCAAGTCCATCAATCTTTTCCTTCAGCTCTGCATTTTCGGAATCTAGCCTCTGAATGTTTTGCTGCAAATTAGCGATTTTCTCATCGTTAAGCTTAATATCGGAATTGCAGTGCTCAAGAATGGAGTCCAGCTCATGATATCTTTGCCTGGCTACTTCAAGCTTCAGATCAAAGGATTTGAGAAGCTCGGTCTTTTCTTTATTGGATTCATTAATTTCGTCGAGCTTTCTATTCTCAGCCTCAACATTATCCTTTACAGTTTTATATTGCGCCTCAAACTCAGACAATTTGGCATTATACTTATCCATGCTTTCAAGATATACATTGATTTCAAGCTCTTTCAAGCTTTCTCTGAGATTAAGATATCTTCGGGCATTTTCAGACTGTTCCTTCAAAGGCGCAAGCTGTGCTTCCAGCTCGCTAATAATATCATTAATGCGCTCTACATTCTGTCTGGTAAGCTCCAGTTTTTTTTCAGCATCATGCTTCCTGACCTTATATTTCATGATTCCTGATGCTTCTTCAAAAATAAGCCTCCTGTCCTCCGAACGAGAGCTCAGAATCTCGTCAACCCTTCCCTGCCCAATGACAGAATAGCCGTCCTTGCCCATGCCGGTGTCCAGAAACAGCTCAGTAATATCCTTCAATCTGCAGGCTGACTTATTGATCAGGTATTCGCTCTCGCCTGAACGAAATACCCTGCGGGTAACAGTGACCTCGTTGAAATCTATCGGTAATAAGGAATCGGAATTGTCCAGTGTAATTGAAACCTCGGCAAAGCCTAGCGGCTTTCTGTGCTCCGTGCCGGCAAAGATAACATCCTCCATCTTGCTTCCACGCAGTGTCTTGACACTTTGTTCGCCCAAAACCCATCTGATGGCATCTGCGATATTGCTTTTCCCGCTGCCATTCGGCCCGACGACTGCGGTGATTCCGGCGCTAAAATCAAGGCTGATTTTTTCTGAAAATGATTTAAAACCTTGCATGTCAAGACGTTTTAAGTACAATTGAAGACCTCCGTTTGTCGTAAAGTGCATATTCATTTTAACATAATTGGAGACATATTCAATATTATTTCTTTTTAATATACCGATATAGCCGGTCCGAAGGAATCATAACAGTATATATAGTTTTGGAAGAAGGATTTCATGGAGTTTCTATATTTGTGGATGAAAAAGTGTTTGATGAGAATAAGCAACAAATTTTAGGGGTTTTGAAAAGTATAAAGATAAATCAGGAGTAACCTGTACCAGATTATTAACCGCGCCTGTTAACCACACCCTGATTTCTTACATGGCACTGACGGTTACTTCTTTCGACAGCTGTTGACAAGGTGATACTTTAATATCTCTGATTGCATATTTTCTTTTCAATATTTCTATATTTGACTTATTTTGCCCGACAACGTTTGATATATTTGAAACGCCTGTATAAATAACAAGCCTTGGCGAACCTGCAAGGCCTTGCCTTTCAATCGCTGTCTCAACCTTTTCCAGCATCAACCGGGACTCTACCAGCTGCCTGAAGGCTGGATGTACTGGACCCGCTGCAACGTCCGACTGGGAGTCTTCGTTTATATTAGCAGTTGCTTGAAGCCCTATCCGAATAACCTTAATATTATTGCTTTCATATAGCTTAAGCAGCTCGGCACAAAGCTCTACCGCCTCCTCAAGCCTTTGCGGCAAATAATTGCCCTTAATATACTGTCTTTCCAGTTCGGTACCCTTGATAACCAGCACCGGATAAATTCTAACTATCTCAGGCGCCATAGAAATTACTTTTCGGGCAGTAGTGAGGCTTTTATCCCTTGTGTCGCCGGGAAGCCCTGTCATTGTCTGCATCCCCAGTTTAAACCCCATATTCTTTATAAGAGAAGCAGCGCTGTAAACACAAGCTGCATCATGTCCGCGGCAGCTTGCTGAGAGCACTTCTTCGTCCATGCTCTGGACACCCAGCTCAATGGTTCTGACACCATATTTCCAAAGCATCTGGAGATTATCCTGATCAATGCAATCAGGCCTGGTCGACAGCCTTATCTGCGCAACTCTGTTCTTAGTCAAATAAGGGGACGCTTCTTTTAAAAAGCTTTCCTGCATAGATTTATCAATGGCTGTGAAGCTGCCACCGTAAAATGCGATTTCGATATGGGAATCCTGCTTCATTGTACTAAGATGTGCTTCAATGATCTGCGGTATTTCCTCGGCAGTCATTTCCTGAAGCTGTCCGCTGATTTTTTTCTGGTTGCAGAATATACAATCATTTGGACAGCCTTTATGAGGAACAAAAATAGGTATAATTCTACACTCGTCCTTCATTGCTACCCCTGCAATTTTCCAGCGCCGCCTTGGCGGCATTTTGCTCTGCTTCCTTTTTGTTTTTCCCCTTCCCCTTGCCATATATCTTGTCATCCACACGAACCTGGGCAAAAAACACTTTGTCGTGGTCGGGGCCCTTTTCATCAAGAATACTGTAGCTTATTCGCTTATCTCCATGCTTTTGAATTGTCTCCTGAAAGCGTGTCTTATAGTCAATGAAAAGCTCATTATTTCGATAATCCTCAAGTAATTCCTTCATCGCCCTCAAAATGAATTCCCTTGCCTGTGTCATACCTCCATCTAAATAGATAGCTCCTATCAGAGCCTCAAAGGCATCCGATAGAATTGAGGTTCGGTTTCTTCCTCCAGTATTCTCCTCTCCCTTACCCAGAAAAAGATATCCACCAAGATCAATACCAGTGGCACATTTCATCAAGGAAGATTCACACACAATAGCCGCTCTAGTCTTAGTCATTTCGCCCTCCGGCAGGTCGGGAAAATTCTTGTATATATATTCGCTCGTAACTATATTTAGAACTGCATCCCCAAGGAACTCAAGCCTTTCATTACTAGTCAGTCCGAGAGTTCTTTTCTCATTTGCAAAAGAACTATGAGTTAGCGCAAGCAGCAGCTTTTTTTTATCATTAAAAGAATATTGGATTACTGCCTCCAATTTCAATAATAGCTCCGTGTTTTCCATAACAAAATCTCTGCTCATCGTTTCCTCCATCTATATGTTAAAGGCGGGTGAGCTTAACCCGCCTTTAGTCCAATTATAATTCTTTATCCATATTTTTTCTATACCTATGAGACATATTTTTTCAAAATAATCGCTGCATTGTGCCCTCCGAAGCCAAGTGCGTTGGACAAGGCATACTTTATGTCTTCGCTTCTGCCCTTATTAGCAACATAGTCCAGGTCGCATTCGGGATCCTGATTAACCAGGTTAATTGTAGGAGGCACAAATCTGTCCCTTAAGGCTAACGCTGTAATTATTGCCTCAACTGCACCAGCTGCTCCAAGAAGATGCCCTGTCATAGATTTTGTGGAGCTTACAGCTAGCTTCTTGGCATGGTCACCAAAAGCTCCCTTAATTACCCTTGTCTCACTAACATCATTCAAGGGTGTCGAGGTGCCATGAGCATTTATATACCCTATATCTTCAGGCTGAATACCTGCATCAGCTATTGCCATCTGCATAGATCTGATACCGGCAATGCCATCAGGATGCGGCGCAGTGATGTGATATGCATCACAGGTGCAGCCGTAGCCCGCAATTTCGCCCAGTATTACTGCATCACGTTTGAGCGCATGCTCAAGCTCTTCAATCACAAGCACTCCGGCGCCCTCTCCCATGACAAAGCCGTCACGGTCAATATCAAATGGCCTGCAGGCAGTAGCTGGGTCAGGATTTGTTGTAAAAGCCTTATTCGAGCAGAAGCCGGCAAAGGAAAGAGGTGTGATTGCAGATTCTGCACCTCCCGTCACCATTATGTCTGCATCTCCGCGTTGTATTACCTTGAAAGCGTCCCCGATTGCATTGTTTCCTGACGCACAGGCTGTTATTACACATTCGTTGAAGCCTTGTAAATTGTATTCAATAGCAATTCTTGCTGCCGCCATATTTGCTATCATAGATGTAATAAAAAATGGGCTGACCCTGCCAGGCCCTTTTGTAGCAAGCACCTGATGCTGATCCTCCAATGTTTGTATTCCGCCTATTCCGGACCCGATAATAACTCCGGACCTAAAGCTGTCTTCGTTTTCCATATTAAGGCCTGACATCTCCATTGCCATTTTAGCTGCCGCCAAAGCATATTGAGTGAATGCATCCATCCTTTTTGCTTCTTTTTTATCAATATAATCTGTTGGTTCAAAATTTGAAATAGACGATGCGACTTTAGCATCATAATTTGTCGTGTCAAATTTCGTTAACAAGCTGATTCCTGATTTCCCTTTCTTTATCGCTCCCCAAAAATCGTCGATGTTAAGACCCAATGAATGCACAACACCCATACCCGTTATAACAACTCGTTTCTTCATTATTATACCCCCTGGTAACAAACCATTAAATTTATGTGAAAATACAAGAATATATCTGAAATCTTGCAATTGATATCCCTTATTACAGTACAATGGTAACCTGCATAAAAAAAGTCCCTTTTGAGGGACTTTTTTTATGTGTTATTTTTAATGTAATCGACGGCGTTCCCAACGGTTGCTATCTTTTCAGCCTCGCTGTCAGGAATCTCAATATCAAACTCCTCTTCGAGAGCCATGATTAATTCAACGATATCAAGCGAATCCGCACCTAAATCGTCTATGAAGGAAGATTCCATTGTTACCTCTTCATCCTCAACTCCTAGTTGCTCTACAATAATTTTCTTAACTTTTTCAAAAGCCATACACTCACCTCCCTCCCAAGTGGGTAATTAATATATAATAATTACCCGGAAAAGTTATGCCTTTTTACATCCATTTTCCAGGCACAGCTTTCTCATAAAGATATTATTACATAAAAAGTCCGCCGTCAATATTTATTACCTGACCTGTTACATAGGATGCCTCGTCGGAAGCAAGAAATGCGACAACACCTGCCACATCTTCAGGTGTCCCGAACCTGCCGAGTGGTATGTTCTCAAAATAACTATTCCTTACTTCATCAGAAAGCACATCTGTCATTTTGCTCTTTATCAAACCAGGTGCTACTGCATTGCAGGTCACACCTCTGGATGCAAACTCTTTAGCGGTAGTCTTGGTCAGCCCAATAAGTCCAGCCTTTGAAGCGGAGTAGTTGGCCTGCCCCTTATTACCGTATCTTCCCGCTATGGAAGCTATGTTCACAATGCGGCCATACTTCTGCTTAATCATCTGTTTTACAGCAAATTTGGTGCAGAGAAAGGATCCTTTAAGGTTGATATCCAAAACTGAATCCCAATCCTCCTCAGACATCATTGCCATAGGCTTATCCTTGGTTATACCTGCATTGTTTACAAGGATATCCACGCTTCCAAAAGCCTCGACAGCCGCAGCAACCATAGCCTTTACATCATCTACATTTCGCACATCGCCTCTGGTAACGGCAACCTTATAGCCTGCCCTTCTAAATTCCTCTGCTGTTTCGTCCAGTGAATCCGAGGCCAAAATATCATTTAGCACGATATTTGCGCCTAAAGACGCAAGCTTCAATGCAATTGCCTTGCCAAGACCCCTGGCAGAACCTGTTATTACAGCAGTTTTCCCTTGCAAGAGCATTTTATCAATCTCCCCCTATTCCATTTCATCTATTCCCTCAAGAGTTCTTTTTAGTGATTCTTCATCCTCTATGTTGAAGATCCTGGCTTCTTTGCTGCATTTTTTCACAAATCCGCTAAGAACTTTGCCCGGGCCTATTTCAATAAATGTGTCTACACCATTATCAAGCATCAATCGTATTGAATTCTCCCACATGACAGGGCTGCTAACCTGCTTAACTAAAGTGTTTCTAATCATGGAAGATGATTCTACCACCCTTGCATCTACATTTGCTATCAGCGGAAACATAAAATCCGAAAATTCAACACCTTCCATTTCAGCATCAAGCAGATCTCCAGCAGGCTTCAGTAGGCTACAATGAAATGGTGCGCTGACAGCAAGCATTATAGTTCTTCTTGCGCCTTTTTCGGTGCATAGCTCCACTGCCTTTTCAACTGCCTTAACCTCTCCGGATATGGATATCTGTCCAGGACAATTATAATTAGCAGGCTCTACTACTCCAACATCAGATGCCCTTTTACAACATTCCTCAACATCCTCTGCACCAAGACCTATTATTGCCGCCATAGTGCCTATCCCAAGAGGCACAACCTCTTGAATGAATTTGCCCCTTTTTCTAACTTGAGATACTGCCGTTTTGAAATCAATTGTACCTGACGCAACGTGTGCTGAATATTCACCCAAACTCAAGCCTGCCGTGTAATCTGGCTTGATTCCCCTTTCGAGTAATGGCTGAAGACATGCAATGCTGGTAGTTACAATCGCCGGTTGCGTATTCTCAGTGAGCTTCAACGTTTCTTCATCACCATCAAATATAATCTTTCTCATGTCTTGGCCGAGCGCCTCAGAGGCTTCGTCATATATATCATTGGATGATTTGTATCCTGAAGCAATTTCCTTGCCCATACCAATATATTGCGCCCCTTGACCCGGAAAAATAAATGCAATTTTCCCCATAAAATTACCTCGTTTAACCATATTTGCTCAATTTGCATGCCTTATTTGCTCCATCGTATTAGTGCAGAGCCCCAGGTTAGTCCGCCACCGAAGCCTACAACCACAAGATTGTCGCCCTTTTTTAAGCATTTTTTACTGTAGGCATCAGCCATGGCAACTGGAATCGAAGCAGAAGACATATTACCAAACCTCTTTATGGTAGTGTAAACCTTTTCAAGCGCAACACCAAGCCTTCTTGCTGCACTCTCAATAATACGCATATTGGCCTGATGCGGTATTATATATCTTATATCCTCAAGCTTCACATCTGTTTTTTTTATGACCTCTTCAGTTGCCATTGGCATTATTTTGACGGCAAATTTGAAAACCTCTTGACCATCCTGCCATATAGAAGCCTTATTTTTAAAGTTTTTACGCTTTTCCAGCTCCTCATTAGGCATATAAAGACAAGGTATTGTTATTGATTCTCCCGCCGCTCCATCTGAACCGATGTAAGTAGATAGAATGCCATAGCCCTTCTCAACCTTTCCCAAAACAACCGCACCGGCTCCATCTCCGAACAGAACACAATTCTTTCTATCCTGCCAGTCAATTGCTTTTGACATGCCCTCACTACTAACAAGAAGAACATTTTGATAATATCCTGTTTCAATAAATTGCTGCGCAACAGTCATTCCATAGATAAACCCTGAACAAGCCGCAACCAAGTCAAACGCGGCTGCATTCTCAGCTCCAATTTCTTTTTGCACGATACAAGACGTGTTCGGGGTTAAATAATCAGGTGTAGATGTGGTTACAAGTATGAGATCAATTTCCTCAGGCGATACACCTGAGTCGATAAGTGCCTGTTTGGCTGCTTCCACAGCCATCGAATAAATTGGTTTGCCTTCTTCCAGAATCCTTCTTTCTGATATCCCTGTCCTTTTCAATATCCATTCATCAGTGGTTTCAACTATTTTTTCCAAATCAGAATTCGTCAGTATCCTCTCTGGTACGTAGCTTCCTATTCCTAATATACCAACGCTTTCGCTTCTTTTTTTCAACATTGGTGCTAACCTCCATCTTCTCAACGCTGTCCTTAATTTGCTCAAAAGCAGAGCTTTTTGCTAGATTGTAGGCTTTAATAATTACATTCTTTATTGCCTTGGCATTGGAATTGCCATGACTCTTAACAACAAGGCCATTTACGCCAAGTATAGGTGCTCCTCCATCCTCCGATGGGTCTATCATCTTTTTAAAGGCCTTCATATCATTCATTAAAAAAACTGTAGATATCTTAGAAAATATGTTTTTTGTGAAAATTCCCTTCATAACGCCGGTGAAAAACGATCCTGTTCCTTCAAGGAACTTTAGAACTACATTCCCTACATAACCGTCACAAACAGCAACATCAACCTTTCCCAGCGGAATATCCTTACCTTCTATATTTCCAACAAAATTCAAGTCCATTTTCTTTAACAAATCATAGGCTTGCTTTAGTATCTCCGTTCCCTTTTTGGCTTCGGTGCCCATATTAACAAGACCTACTTTTGGGTTTTCCTTATTGTACATTGCCTTTATATATAAAGATCCAAACAAAGCAAACTGTGAATAATTTATTGGTTTACAGGTTGTATTTAAGCCCGCATCTATAAGTAAGCATTTGCCTGCCTTCGTCGGAATCATAGCACCCAGCGCCGGTCTGTCTACGCCTTTTAGTCTTCCCAGCAACAAAAGTGCGCCTGTAAGAAGAGCCCCTGTATTTCCTGCTGATACGAATACATCGCCATTGTTTTCCTTCAGCATATTAAATCCAACAACCATTGAAGAATTCTTCTTCTTTCTTATTGCACGAGTCGGCACATCCTCATTTGTTATAATCTCTTTCGAGTGTATCACTTCAAGTCTATCACTCTTAAAGTCTCTAGAACGAATAATCTTATTAATCTGGTCGCCATCACCAATCAAAGAAATATCAAAACCCTCATTTGCTTTTAATGCATCAATACTTCCGTTTACGATAGCCTCCGGAGCATTGTCGCCGCCCATTGCATCAACCAAAATCTTCAAATCTCTCACTCCCATATCAGCACTTGTGCCTTTAATTGCATCTGAATGTTTATAAAGCTACAGTGTATACATATAAAATACTATTTAATATACTCTTTTTCAAGTGATACAAGAATGAATTTCCCTCTAAACACCTCCGTCTGCTTCACATAAATTTTAACCCATACAATATATTTGGTTCCTTTGACCTTTCTGACCTCTGCTTTAGCTATGAGCTTACACCCTGCATACACGGGTGTTTTGTATTTTATATTTGCAACGCCAACTAATGCAACATGGGCATCAATAACTGCAATAGCCAGCGATTCGGCAAGCGAATAAATGAAGTGTCCCCTGACGATTTTGGACCTTTCAAACACCATGCTCTCATCTGTCTCCAGCAAGGATACCGCATTTTGTCCCAGATGGATGTCAATTAATTCCCCAACTATTTCCCTGCTCTGGAGAGACTTAACTTTGCTATAACTGTCCTCGGCAACATTTCTAATCCTTTCCCTAAGCTCAGGAACACCCATCTCAAGCCTATCCAGTCGAATAGTAGGTACACTTACTGAAAATAATTCAGCTAGCTCCTCATCTGTCAAAAAGGGATCCTGCTTTATCTTCTCAGATAATATTTGCTGCCTTTCTTTTTTTATAAGGGATGACCGGCTCATGCTATCTACACCGCCTAAATCTACTTTTTTACTATAATTATTACCTGGTACTATGCCCTAATGATAAGATTATAATACATAATGAGAATAGTTGCAACTATTTCCTAAAACTTTTTTATTGTGTGTGATATGCTGCATACATCTTCATCACATGTGTGCAAATCATAAAAATCCAGTGAATAGCTTGTTAGGGCAATCCACTGGACAATATAATCAATACTTTATTTAACTTGGGCTCCACTCAAATTACTTACGCAGGGGTCTTTAAATATTTGTATTTATAACACTTTGGTTCTTTTTCATATAATCGAATAGAGAATATAACGTTATAATTACTGCAGCAAGCATCATATACTCATCAAGCTTAAAGTCCGTAAATAGGCTGATTGGAAAATTATTCAGAAGTGCTGCAATAATAGCGACATCCTGCAAAACAGTTTTCAGCTTACCAAGCTTACTGGCTGCAATCACTATCCCATCACCGGCGGCTACAAGCCTTAAGCCTGTCACAATGAATTCCCTGGAAATAATAAGCATGGCAGCCCAGGCATTGACATCTCCGTTTTGCACAAGAGCAACCAATGCTGCCGTAACAAGGAGCTTGTCAGCTATTGGATCCAAAAATTTACCAAATCGAGTAACGAGCTTTTTTTTCCTGGCTATATGACCATCTACGGCATCTGTGGCAGAGGCAATTAAGAAAATGCCTGCAGCTATATACCTCCCATACGCAGCTATAAACTGATTAAATGCAATCATCTGTGATTGCATAAACTCTAGAATACCCGCACCGACAATTGCTTCAGGTATAGGTAGCGCAAAAATCAAAAACAACGGTACTACCAGTATCCTGGAAAGTGTAATTTTATTCGGAAGATTCATATTTAACTTCTCCTGTCAGGTCATAATCATCACAATCGAGTATCTTAACATTTACAAACTGATTTCCTTCAAGAGGCTCACTACTGGTAAAGTATAGCAAACCATCTATATCAGGTGATTCTGCGTAGCTTCTGCCATAATAAAAAATACCATCCTCAGATACGCCTTCAACCAACACCCTGTATGTTCTGCCTAGACGTTCGGAATTCAGCTCAGCTGATATCTTTCGCTGTATTCTCATAAGCTTTTCATACCTGGACCGTTTTAATCTCGCAGGAACCTGATTCAGCATATTCGATGCTGGCGTACCCTCTTCTTTAGAATACATAAATACGCCAAGCCTGTCAAACCTGTATTTATCAATAAATTCAGATAGTATTTGGAAGTCATCTTCCGTTTCTCCGGGAAATCCCACGATCACCGTCGTTCTTATGACTATATCAGGTATTGTGCTGCGAAGCTTTTGCAATAAACTGCCTATTTCGTTGCTTTTTCCTCTTCTGCCCATCGCTTTCAGTATTGCGTCACTGGCGTGCTGTATAGGAATATCGAGATACTTACATACCTTATCATTTTGAGCTATTTCCGCAATTAATTCATCATCTATTTCCTCAGGATAGCAGTATAAAAGACGAATCCACTGGATGCCATCTATTTTACTAAGCTCGCGTAGCAGTTGTACAAGCATTCTATTAGCGTAATTGTCCGTTCCATATCTTGTTGTATCCTGAGCAACAAGGATAATTTCCTTAATACCCAGAGCAGCAATCCTTTTAGCTTCATTAATAATCGAATCGATTTTTCTGCTTCGGAACGGTCCCCTTAGTGAAGGGATAACACAATATGTGCAGCAGTTATTACAGCCCTCGGCTACTTTTAGATATGCATATCCATTCCCGGTGGATATTACTCGTTCACAATCAAGGTAAGAAGTATTCCTCAAATCGCAATATGTAGAAAAGTGCTTGCGAGAATAAGCTTCTTTGATAACTGATGCAACGTCACCATAGCTGCCTGTTCCCATAACTGCATCAACCTCAGGCAGTTCATCGAGTATCATATCTCTATATCTTTGCGCAAGACAACCTGCTACAATTAGCCTCTCGCAGTTTTTCTCCTTCAGTGCAGCCATTTCAATAATTGTATTGATGGATTCCTGCTTGGCACTATCAATAAAGCCGCAGGTATTAACGATTATGATCTGTGCGTCATTACTATCCTGGACAATTTCATAACCTTCATCCCTTAGCTGCCCAAGCATAATCTCGCTGTCGACAAGATTCTTTGGGCAACCCAACGAAACTATTCCAATTTTCTTATCCAATAGATACAACTCTCCCTGTTGTTCTACCTTCATCGGTAACTTTCTTTCTATAAGCTTATTCTAATTTAATTCCGCTATCAGATTCACTATCACAAATCAATCAACACTCTGATCGTAGTTTTCCTCAATGTAGTATAGCTCTTCGTCTGTATCCGGATTCGCATTAGAAGACATGCTTTGTAGCGCCTCTTTTATTGTGCTTACTGAAAAACCTCTGTGCATTAGAAACATGTAGGCCTTTTTTCGCACCTTTTCATTATCTAAATCATATTTGCCAAACTTCCTCTTTAATAAACCCTCTGCAACAACATTATCCTCTACTTTCCAATCGTCCAGCACCTCGTCAATAATATCTTCGCTAATGCCTCTTACTTTGAGCTCTCTTTTCATCATCTTCTTCGACAAGGGCTTAAGCTTGCTTCTGTCAAAAACGTACTTCTGAGCATAAAGCTTGTTATTAATATATCCTATAGCCTTCAACTCACTGATAACCTTTTCTATACATTCCTGTTCGTAGCCATCATCGTGAAGCTTCTTCCAAACCTCCTGTTCGGTGTGGAGCTTCAATGAAAGATAACGAACTGCTTTTGCCTTTGCCTCGCGAAAATTCAGCGTATTCTTAATATAGCTGACGGTCTCAACTGTGAGCTCCTTCTTTTCATATAGATTCAGCGACAAATAATCTTCTTCGGAGATAGTGAAAGCAAATCTCTCATCGATATAGACAGACAATCTATTGTTTTTTCTATTTTTCTCTATCGAAGTGATCTCCACGCCTCACCATCTCCCTCTCACTGTCCTGATTGGTAAAAGCCCTGATTATATTTTACCACCGTCTGTCAAGCAATGACTACTGTGTCAATACTAATTACTTTGACTTTGACTTAGACTCTGATATAGTACCAATCTCCATCTCATCTTCATAATCACTATCAAGGTCAATCTCTTTACCTGCATTTTCAGATGTCAGAGTCTGACTGTAATGCTCGCGAATTTTCTGTTCGACATCTTTACATATGTCAGGGTTATCCATCAGAAACTGCTTCACATTTTCTCTTCCCTGGCCAATTCGTTGATCATTATATGAAAACCACGAGCCGCTTTTGTTTACGATATCAAGATTTGTGGCCACATCCAGTATGCTTCCTTCCTTAGAGATACCTTTACCATAAACGATATCAAATTCTGCCTCTCTAAAGGGCGGCGCAACTTTGTTCTTCACAACTTTGACTCTGGTTCTGTTACCAATAATCTCGGTACCCTGCTTAATGGATTCTATCCTGCGAACATCAAGCCTTACCGTAGCATAAAACTTCAGAGCTCTTCCACCCGGTGTAGTTTCAGGATTGCCAAAGATGATGCCGACCTTCTCTCTTAACTGGTTAATGAATATTGCAGTAGTTTTAGATTTGCTAATGACGCCAGAAAGCTTCCTCAGTGCCTGAGACATCAACCTAGCCTGAAGTCCCATGTGGGAATCACCCATCTCGCCGTCTATCTCGGCCTTTGGAACAAGGGCTGCAACAGAGTCAATGACAATAATATCAATAGCACCGCTGCGCACAAGTGCCTCTGCTATTTCAAGGGCCTGCTCCCCTGTATCGGGCTGTGAAACAATCAGGTTATCGATATCTACGCCAAGATTTTTGGCATAGTTTGGATCAAGAGAATGCTCCGCATCAATAAAAGCTGCATCGCCTCCTGCTTTCTGTGCTTCAGCAACTATATGTAAGGCTACTGTAGTCTTACCTGAAGACTCCGGTCCAAAAATCTCAACAACTCGTCCCCTGGGCACACCACCCACACCTAGAGCGATATCAAGCCCTATGGCTCCCGTCTTGATTGTCTCAACATTCATGTGAGTGTTTTCACCAAGGCGCATAACCGCACCTTTTCCAAACTGCTTTTCAATCTGCCCCATTGCCATTTCCAGCGCTTTTTTCTTTTCCACCATTATATTCAGCCCTCCTTAACGGTTTATTAACGAACGTTTGTTCTTTACAAATTATATATCATTTAAATGAAACAGTCAACAATAAAATTCCATATTTTTACACATTAAGGCGCTGTTTTATCAAATTCTTCATATATACTGCATCATCAGCCTTCATAAGAAGCATAATGCCTGTGTATATTACGGCAGCGATTAACATTTCTACGGCAAGATACAAAAGCTGTAATCCCTTTTTAGCAAGGCTCACCGGCATTATTTCAAAAACCGCCAGAAAAATACACATTATAAGTGTAGCAGGTATGGCTCTCACAAAAAAGCTTATCACCTTTTCCATATGAATTCCATTGGTTTTTTTCTTCAGCACCACTAATAACATGACAGCATTAATAGTACTAATAATAGAATAGGAAAGGGCCATCCCCGAAGCCCCAAGATCGGTGAACAGGTAAAAGACCATACCCAGTAAGAGGTTGATAACCGCCGTGCACAAACCAATCAACAAGGGTGTCTTTGTGTCCTGAATTGCATAAAAAGCTCGGTTTAGTATTGCTACAGCAGACTGCGATACAATCGATGCTGAAAACAGGGCCAAGATAGATGCTACTGAAGAAACATCACTCTGCGTAAACTTCCCGCCCCAATAAAACACTGCACGAACAAGAGGCTCTCGAAGCATGATAAAACCGGCGGCCGACGGTAGAGCCCAAAATAGGACTGAAGTGAGGGATCTTGTAAGTAGACTTCTGTATTCCTTATTCTCGCCGGTTGCATATTTCCCGGATAATGCGGGCAATACAGCTGTTCCTATTCCAACTGCAAAAATGCCATAAGGTAGCTGCCATAGAGTGTTGGCATTCCTAAATGCAGCAAGACTACCCTCAACAGCTGAAAGGCTGACAAACGCAGTAGAAACAACTACATTGAACTGTGCTACAGAAGAGGACAACAAGGATGGCACAGCTTGATTAAAAAGTCTTTGAAAGCCCTTGTCTACAAAATTTATCAGGGGTCTGTAAAATTTGAATTTATTAAATGCAAATGCAAGCTGCACCAAGAAATATATCAGAGCACTGGCACTCACTCCGAAGGCTGCCTTGATCATGCTTTCAGGGTCTGCATCTGCAAAAAGATATATGCTCAGAGCACATGCAGCATTGTATATAGAAGGCCCGTATGCGGCGGCAGCGAACTTTTTATAGGAATTCAACACCCCATTGCATACCCCTGCAAGCATTATAAACAATACTGAGGGGAAAAGTATCCTTGCCAATTTAATCGCTAGCTCCTGTGTGCTTTGGCTTTGTTCAGCAAACCCGGGTGCAACAAATGGAATAACCTGTTCGGAGAATATAATACCAAGTACAGACAAAAAAATTGTTCCGGCAGTAAGCACATTTAGAAATGAGCTTACTGCTCCCCAGCCCTCCTTCTCCTCTCCTCTCTCCAACTTGCCTGAAAGAAAAGGCACCAAAGCTGCGGATATCATACCACTGACCAAGAGTGTATAAATCACATCCGGCACTGTAAAGGCAGCCACATAAGCATCGTGAACCCAGTTAAGTCCAACCTTCCATGAAAGCATTGTTTCTCTGAGGAAGCCGGTTACTCTGCTCAAAATCAGGGAAGACATGACAATAATCGCCGCAGATGAGACACTGGCATTTTTTGAATTTGTCAAATCAATATCCTCCCAAGCTAATTATCATTCTTTACCACGAGCAAGCAGGTATCTTCTTAGTATATCAAACACGTGAAGACAGGCTGTATACCTTATTCTGTTCCTATTTCCCCACAAATCCAACCTTTTTACATCAGTACCATTACAATCCGACAGTGCTGTGTATACCAGCCCAACAGGCTTTTCCGCTGTAGCACCAGCAGGGCCGGCAATGCCAGTTATCGATATCCCAATATCTGTATTTGAAGCTTTCCTGATACCTTCAGCCATTTCCCGGGCTGTTTGTTCGCTAACAGCTCCATATAAATCAAGCGTTTGCTGACTTACTCCAAGCTCCTCGACCTTTGAACGATTACTGTAGGTGACGATAGACCTGTCAAAAACAGCTGAAATTCCCGGTATATCCGTCAGCTTTGAAGCTAAAAGCCCTCCTGTACAAGACTCAGCCAATGCTAAAGTCATCCCACTTTCCAATAGCAGCTTTGAGGCAACCTCAACAAGGCTTCTGTTATCATTGCTATATACTGACTGCCCTAATCTGTTACGTATCTCATTCTCAACAGGCGTTATTAAATCTTCGTCATTGCCATGCTTAGGATACCTTGCGGTAATTCTCAATGCAACCTCCCCATCTTTGGCATAAGGTGCAATAGTAGGGTTGGTTTGAGAAGCTATAAGATCAATTAGCGCATCCTCAACAGCTGATTCTCCTATGCCAAATATGTTTAAGAACCTTGATTCCAGTCTAAACTCAGATTTGGCAGCAAAGTAAGGCATGACGGTTTCATCAAACATTGGCTTCATCTCGGACGGAGGACCAGGAAGCATAATAATTACCTTTCCATCTTGTTCAATGATGCAGCCAGGTGCCGTCCCATTTTTGTTTCTAATAACAAGACTTCCCTCGGGTAGATAGGCCTGTTTCATATTATTTTGGGTCATAGGTTTTTCTCTCTTCTGAAAGAATTGCTTTATATTGTTGTAGGTCTCCTGATCCAAAACCAGCTTCCTGTCTACAGCAGCAGAAACTGTCTCCTTTGTCAGGTCATCCTGTGTGGGGCCAAGGCCACCTGTCAGGATAATAACATCCGAGCGAGATATGGCAAGCGCTAGGGCTTGCTTTAGCCTCTCCGGGTTATCTCCCACCACATCATGATAATATACGCCTACACCAACATCAGGAAGTCTTGATGATATGTATTGTGCATTGGTATTTGCAATTTGGCCCATAAGAAGTTCCGTTCCCACAGCGAGTATTTCTGCTTTCATTAAGTTGCCATCTCCCATCCGGTAGTCTATATTTCCAGCCTCCTATATTATATCAATAGCGCGTTTTAAATGTAAACACACTAATTTCAATATAAAACGTATAAAAACTTCTTTATTCTGTTAACAAAATAGTATAATATAGAAGAAAATACTTATTTAGTGTAAATTCTATCTAACTGGAGGGGTGCAGCTTATGAATGACTCAGTGAAGGTTCTCAAGAATATCATTGACAATGTAGAGAAAGTTATTGTCGGAAAGCGGTATGCCATAGAGCTGGCAGTAATAGCTCTTATATGTAAGGGCCATGTGCTAATTGAAGATGTCCCTGGAGTAGGTAAAACAAGCCTTGTTTCGTCGCTTGCAAAATCATTAAATTCTTCTTTCAAAAGGATACAATTCACTCCAGATGTATTGCCGTCTGATATAACAGGCTATAGCGTTTACAATCAGAAAACAAGCGACTTTGAATATAGACCGGGTACTATTATGAGCCATATCATTCTTGCTGACGAAATCAACCGTACTTCGCCCAAGACACAGTCAAGTCTGCTTGAGGTCATGGAAGAATGCCAGGTAACAGTTGATGGCATCACCTACAAAGTTCCGCAGCCATTTATGGTGCTTGCTACACAGAACCCGGTAGAATATCTGGGCACATATCCCCTTCCCGAAGCACAAATAGACCGGTTTTTCATGAAAATTTCTATAGGATACCCGACAAACAGCGAAGAGAGCCACATTTTATCAAAATTCCAGTTCTCGAGTCCACTAGATGACCTACAGCCCGTTGCACAAAGCGAGGATATTTTAGCGCTGCAGGAAGAAGTCAAAAATATTCATGTAGACCAGACTCTGAATAACTACATTGTTGATATCGTTAGCCAGACCAGGAAGCATCCGGATGTTGCTCTTGGTTCAAGTCCCAGAGGCTCCTTATCACTTTTCAGGGCTTCTCAGGCATGGGCTTTTTACAATGATAGAAATTATGTGCTGCCGGATGACATTAAAAAAATGGTAATTCCAGTTCTTTCCCACAGATTGATATTAAAGCAGGAAGCAAAGTTGAAGAAGATTAGTCCGGAAGAAATTTTGCGTGCAATAGTGGGTAGGATTAATGTTCCGGTGGTGAGCCAACATGAAAAAAAGTAGAATTCTCTATGCTTGTCTCTTTGTCGCTGCTCTAATTTATGCCTATTTCAATGGCGGCAAAATTCCGTATATGCTTTTATATACTGTTATTGTGTTGCCCTTTGTGTCCTTTGCATATATATTTGTGATTTTCCTGCGATTCAAATATGGTCAGGAACTGGACAAAAATTTCGTAACCAAAGGTGACAAGGTCAACTTTATATTCAGCATAAACAATGAAGACTTTTTCATCTATCCTTATATCAGAGTAACCTTTTATGGGGCTCAAACGATTTTCGAAAACCAGTTTCAAGTTAAGAGCTTTTCATTAAGGCCATTTTCCGGCACAAACCACTTCTTCGAGCTGCAATGCAATTACAGGGGCAAATATGAGATAGGTATTAGCTCAGTTGAGTTTGAAGATCTTCTTGGCTTGTTCAAGATTAAATATAAAGTTTTCGAGCCCAGATCTGTCACTGTTTATCCCAAGATTGTCCACTTGGAAAGCTTCGCACTTAAAACTGATTTCATGTCCGAATCCAGATCAATAATGAACACAAACGATGAGGATATGACTACAATAAGCGATGTGAGAAAGTACCAATATGGGGACAGCTTGAAAAGAATCCACTGGAAACTGAGTGCAAAGACCCAGGAAATAATGGTCAAAAAGTTTCAGAATACCTCAGAGACTAATACCATTATGCTGCTTGATCTGCACACAAACCCCTACCGTATGGAAGAAAACATCATGCTTGAAGATAAATTAATCGAATCCATCGTAGCAGTTCTCTATTATTGCCTTCAAAAATGGATACCTGTCAATCTGGTATATTACAACGACAAACTAAGAAGCATTCAGGCAAAAAACCACCTGATGTTCAACCACATTTTTGAAATATTGGCTAAGGTAAAGTTTAACGAATACGTTCCTGTAAAGGATCTTTTAGAGATTTACATAAACAGCGCTTTAGAGAAGACAAATATACTGATTTTTACTTCAAATCTCGATTATGAATTGTATAGCAGCATATATAAGGGTTGCAGCGCAGGCTTTGGTATTAGTCTGGTATACACATCCCCTGAAACAATAACCGGTGTGAGAAATCCAGAGGTTGAAAATATTTTAACCTCTCTTCCGGAAATTGGGGTCAGCTGCTACCGCCTGAATATAGATGATAATACAAAGGAAATTCTGGAACGCAGGGTCTAAGGAGGTAAATGAATGATTATTAGAAGATTTATTGAAAAAACACAAGATATTTTACTGGCACTCTTACTTGCATTTAGCCTTGTCTTTGCACTTACCTCTTCTCTGTGCCTCGCATATCCCATCGGAAAAATCCTGCTAATCATTTTTACATGCATGATTATTTTCTTTGTAATGCTTTATAATAAGAAAACCACTTTGGTTTCATGCATATTAGTTGGCTGTGCAATAATAGCCACAGTCATCTATGCCTTTTTCGGCAAGCGGAAAGAAGCCTTCCTTCTGTTTTTTGATGACTACTTTTCCTGGCTTAGTGAATTCATAATGTACTCTGAATTCATCAATGCAACATATCAGCTCATCACAGCGCTGGCTTTATGCATTCTGATATCCTTTTTTGCATATATCATTGTCGTTAAGAAATTTTCTTTCATTGTAATATTGGCTACAGGTGCTGTGTTGTTTGCCGTTCAATGGTCATACGACATTTTAGCATCGTTTGTGCCCTTTTATTTATTCTTACTAGCAGCACTTTTAGCATATTGCAAGCATGTTTTCCACTTGAAATCAGCAGCGGGGCCCAATGAATTTGCCAAACCCTTTTCACTGGCAATGTGGAGCTTACCTTTATGCATATTAGTCATTGCCCTCGCTTCCTCCTTTCAGGCAAGCGATAAGCCTATTGAATGGAAATGGCTTGATCAAAAGATATTCTCAGTATATAACTACTTCAAGGTAAATCTCGATTATGAGGTCTTTGATTACTTTTCTCTTTCAGCTTCCTCAGGCTTTGGTGATAGGAGCAATATACTCGGTGGAAAAGTCACTCTCGATAGGACCAACGTTTTGGATGTATTCTCAAGTAACAGAGTCTATTTAAAGGGTATTTCCAGAGATTTGTACACCGGCAGCAGATGGATGAACAGTATAGATGAATTGACTGAAGTAGGGTATGACTACTCCCCACTGTACAATGATTATGATGAAATGATAGAGGGAATGAAAATACTTACAGAGGATGACCAATTTCTTGATAATTATTTCTCGGTCAATCCAGTGTCAGTTACCTTTTTAAACATTAAAACCAAATCCTTGTTTGTACCTTCGAACGTAAATATATTCAATCCTGAGGGCGGCTCGATTTCAGGATCTACCAGTAATACCGGTGATTATTCGTCTGATAAGAGGCTTTCTAAAGGCTTTTCATACACAATGAATACTTATGCGCCTAGAATCGGTACGGAGGAATTTGTCCAAATCATACAAAAAAGCAAGAGAGGACTGTATGCCGAGGCCATAGAAAAGCTTGAGTCTTTACTAAATGAGTCCATAGTCAATATGTCGAAGACTAATGACTTAAGCAATGATAATATCAAAATTGACACAGATTTAGACTCCGCCACAGGTTCGGATGGCGATACAACTGCCGGAGCCTATTCAGTTATCGAAGCTGACACCAAAGCTGATGCCGAAATTGATGTCAATGAATTATCCAGATCCATCAATTCTCTGACAGCCCTTAAAATGAAAAGCGATTTGATATATGATATGTATCTTCAGCTTCCAGAGGAGTTACCCCAAAGAGTAATTGATCTTTCCTCTTCAATAGTAGAATCAGAGGATAACGATTACGCTAAGGCAAAGGCTATTGAGCAGTTTTTAGCCTCGAGCTTTCCCTACAACCTCGATGTCCGATCTACACCAAGAGATAGAGATTTCGTAGACTACTTCCTATTTGAACAAAAGGAGGGGTATTGCTCCTATTATGCATCTGCAATGGCAATATTAGCAAGATGTGCCGGTCTGCCGGCAAGATATGTTGAGGGCTATATGCTCCCTCCCGAACCGCTTAAGGGGTATCCCAATAATTATATAGTCACAAATATGCAGGCCCACGCCTGGGTTGAAGTATACTTTGAGGGTTATGGCTGGCTAGCCTTTGAACCCACATCACCATTTAGATCCAGCTTCTATTCCACCAGAATTACAGATGTAAGCTATGGAACGGGTTACGATACATCCTATCTGGAATATATGGAAATGATGGAGAGATACGCAAATCGAGACTTTGGACAGTATAATTATGAGTTTCAGCAATCCACAGGACCTTCAACAAATACTATCATATTGATATCCATCGGAGCCCTGCTAATTCTGCTCCTTGCCTGGATACTGTTCAATGTGATGTCAAGCCGCTATAGGCTCTATAAGTTGACCAATCTATCTGTTAAGGATTGTGTGATTGGATTCTACAATTATTACGTGAAAGTACTGGGCTATCAGAGGCTCGGGCTGAAAACCTCAGAAACACCGTCCGAGTATTCCGATAGGGTCGACGCTCGAATGTATTTCGGGTCAGTAAGATTCAAGAGCATCACAAATATCTTTGTCAAATATAGATACGGTCCGAATGTGGCTGTAGAAGGTGATGAAGCTGCCGAAAGGGAGAAAAAGCTGGTTTGTGATTTCTATACAGCCTTTGTTAATGCTGCAAAGGATGACATGGGTAAGTTCAAATATGGTGTGTACAAATACTTTTTGAATAAGTTGTAGGAGCATGGGGATACAGACTATTTGAGACCAACCAGCCAGGAATATCTGTATCCCCTATGCTAGTATTAAAGCTTATAAACCTGATTGGCTGTGAGCACCTTGACCCCATTTGCTTCAAGGGCCTTTACCGCATTTTCCGGAGAATCAACTCTCAAAAGAACCTTTGCATCCTCCTCAGTCTTGCCAACAAAGGCATACATGTACTCAATGCCGATTTTTGCATCGTGTAAAACCTCCAAAGCCTTCGAAAGTCCTCCAGGTTTATCTGCAACCTCAACAGCAATTACATTTGTTGAACTGACCGTAAATCCGTTTTCCTTTAAAATCTCTACAGCCTTGCCAGGATTATTAACAATAAGTCTAAGAATGCCAAAATCAGTTGTATCTGCTATAGACAGCGCACTTATGTCAATATGATTCTCGCCAAGTATTTTTGTCACCTCTGCCAGTCTTCCGGATTTGTTTTCTAAAAAAATGGATATCTGCTCTACGAACATGACTCATCCCTCCTAAAATGATCTATTGATCCAGATTACGTTTGTCTATGACCCTTTTAGCCTTACCCTCGCTTCTTTGAATGGACTTAGGCTCAACGAGTTTCACCTTGGCACTAAGTCCAAGCGTGTTCTCTATTTCCTTCCTTATCTTCTTTTCCAGGTCCTCGATTCGCCTAACCTCATCAGAGAATAAGGCCTGCGTCATTTCAACCCAAATCTCCATTACATCAAGACTACCGACCTTGTTAACAATGATTTGGTAATGAGGTGCAGTATCCCCTAATTCCAGCAGAACGTTTTCAATTTGAGAAGGAAAGACATTTACGCCTCTTATTATCAGCATGTCGTCAGTACGTCCTGATATCCTGCTTATTCTTACGTTTGTCCTGCCGCAATCGCACTTTTCATAATTCAGTGAAGATATGTCCCTGGTCCTGTAACGCAGTAAGGGTAAGCCCTCCTTAGTAATGGTAGTGAAGACTAGCTCGCCCTTCTCACCATGTGGCAATACCTCCTGTGTTTCAGGGTCAATTATTTCAGGAATAAAATGATCCTCCTGGACATGTAGACCGCATTTGCATGGGCATTCTGAAGCAACACCAGGACCCATTACCTCACTTAGTCCATATATGTCGATCGCCAGAATTCCAAGCCTCTTTTCTAGCTCGTTTCGCATAGCAACTGACCATGGCTCGGCACCGAATATGCCTGATTTTAGCTTTAGGCTGCTCGGATCTATTCCGGCCTCCTCAAGCTCCTCGGCCATGTACATTGCATATGAAGGAGTACATGCAAGCACCGTTGTCCCAAAATCCTTCATTATCTGCATTTGTCGCTTTGTATTTCCTCCGGAAATAGGAATAACGGAGGCACCGATTCGTTCCGCACCGTAATGTGCGCCAAATCCACCTGTGAAAAGGCCATACCCATACGCAATCTGAATAACTGATTCCTTGCCTGCTCCTGCGCTGGCAAGGGTCCGCGCCATGATTTCCGCCCAGGTATCAATATCCTTTCTTGTGTAGCCTACTACAGTCTGTTTCCCTGTTGTACCTGATGATGCATGAATTCTGATGATCTCACTAAGCGGCACCGCAAAAAGGCCGTAGGGATAAGTATCCCTCAAATCCTGCTTGATAGTAAATGGAAGCTTGGAAAGATCACCGATTCCTTTAATGTCGCCCGGCTCAATCCCCTTACTCTGCATTTTTTCCCTGTAATAGGGCACATTATGATATACCCTCTTTACAGTCTTGATAAGCCGTGCATCCTGAAGCTTTTGCATTTCTTCTCTGGGCATGCATTCCCGTGCTTGGTTCCAATACATTTTCAGAACCCTCCTTGAAATTATTATGTGCCCATCTAATTCTCCCATGAGAATAACTTTCAGGGATTACGGGTCAACCCGCCCCACGCAAAAGCTAACAGGCTGATTTTTAAATTAGGATAAAAGATATCCTTTATCAAAGGCTTTTCTATTAACCTCAATTACCTTTTGTGGAATTACTTGCTCCATTGCTTTCTCCCATATATCTCTATCGATACTGGTTGTTGCTGCAAGAAGGCCAATTAAAACTACGTTGACGGCTTTTGTATTGCCGCATTCTTCAGCAATTTGAAGACCATTAACTTTAAACAGGCGAATTCCGCCATCTTCAAATCGTTCTATAATGCTCTCCGGATATATAGCCTTGCCTGTAATAACCGGCATCGGGTCTATCTGCTGATCATTCAGTATCAAAGCACCGCCCTGTTTTAAATAATCAATCCAGCGAAGTGCCTCCAGCTTTTCAAAGGCCAATATAATGTCAGCTTCACCCTTCTCAATGATAGGTGAATAAATCTTCTTGCCCATCTTGACATATGTGACCACGCTGCCGCCTCTTTGCGACATTCCATGTACTTCAGAAACCTTAACATCGTAGCCCAGCTGCATTGCAACATTTCCCAACAATCTGCTTGCCATCAATGTTCCCTGTCCTCCTACGCCTACAATCATAATATTTAAATCACTCATTTTTGTCACCGGCCTTTACAATAGCATTGAAGCTGCACATTTGCGTACAAAGCTTGCAGCCCACACACAGAGCGTTGTTTATCTCTATTTTGTCACCCTTGTCAACAATAGCTGGGCAGCCTATCCTTAAGCAGCTTCTGCACATTCTGCAATCCTCGTTTATTCTCAGTGGGCCTTCGTACTTAACTCCTTTAAGAAGCGCACAGGGTCTTTGGGCAATAATAACCGATGGTTCATCTGCCTCAACCTCTTCCCTTACAATCTTCTCAAACTCTTTCAATTCAAAGGGATCTGCAATTCGCACCCTGTCAACGCCAACTGCTTTTGCCAGGAGTTCCAGATTCACCTGTTTTGTAGGTTCGTTCCTTATGGTTAAGCCGGTAGTTGGATTGTTTTGATGTCCAGTCATACCGGTTATGGAATTATCTAAAATTATAATAGTAGAGCAGCCCTTATTATATACCACATCAATCAGGCCTGTTATTCCCGAATGAATAAAGGTAGAATCTCCAAGAACAGCTACGGTTTTCTTCCCGAACTCCTCTCCCCTTACCTTTTGCATGCCATGAGCCATGCCAACACTAGCTCCCATACATACACAGGTGTCCATAGCATCCGCCGGCGGCAGTGCAGCCAGGGTATAACATCCGATATCACCCGTAACCATAAGCTTCAGCTTCTTCAGCACATGGAAGGTTCCTCTGTGAGGGCATCCAGGGCACATAACAGGCGGACGTCCGGGAGACTCGTTATCAATTTCATATGTTTTATTCTGCTCAATTCCAAGTAGCTTCTCCTTCAACAAGGAAGCGGAATACTCGCCAATAACAGGAAGCTTATCCTTCCCTATGACCTTGATTCCGAGCTTTTTGATCTGATCCTCAAACAATGACTCCAGCTCTTCAATGACATAGAGCGTTCCAACCTTTGACGCGAAATCCTCAATCATTTTGTAAGGCAGTGGATGAACCATGCCCAGCTTCAAATATGAAACATCCCCGAATGCTTCCTGTGCATACTGATATGAAATACCTGAGGTAATCACACCAACATCAGTAGTTCCCCACTGGATTGTGTTAAGAGAGGTCTCATGGGCAAAATCCTTCAAAGCAGCCATTCTTTTCTCGACCTCAACATGTCTTTTCCGGGCCATAGCAGGCATCATTACATATTTACCGGCATCCTTCACATAGGGCTTCAGCTCGTGATTTCCCCTGTCTGCAGTTTCCACAATGCTCTGTGAGTGTGCTATACGAGTCGTAAGTCTCACAATTACAGGGCAGTCAAATCTCTCACTTATTTCAAAGGCACTCTTAACATAGTCCTTACACTCTTGACTATTAGATGGTTCAAGCATTGGAATCTTTGATGCCAAAGCGTACATCCTCGAATCCTGCTCGTTTTGAGAACTATGCATACCTGGATCATCAGCAACCATAATAACAAGACCGCCGTTCACTCCTGTGTATGACACAGTAAATAGCGGATCTGCCGCCACATTGAGTCCTACGTGCTTCATAGAGCATATCGCCCTCGCACCTGCTATTGATGCTCCTATCGCGACTTCCAAAGCCACCTTTTCGTTTGGAGACCATTCGACATATATCTCTTGATATTTTACAATACTCTCTGTTATTTCAGTACTCGGCGTACCCGGATACGCTGATGCCAATCTTACACCGGCTTCATACGCACCTGCAGCAACTGCTTCGTTACCCAGCATCAGTCTTTTCATTTTGCTCCCCTTGTCTAGTACTTTATAGTTTATATTAAATCAAGGCTGAATAATCATTTAATCACAAAAGGATTTTGCGAATTCTTATTCAGCCCTAATTTATTATACTATATTTTAAACTCTAATGTTCATTTTGTAAAGAAACAGTCAAATTATGCTTTCGCTTTCAAATCTACTGCCGAACCGTCCTTAAAGACCTTTTCAACATGCTTTTCAGGCAACTTTGCAGTTATCAGACTTACTACAGGAACTGTGATAAGCGAAACAATCATAGCAACCGCACCTATACTTGGAGCAACTGCCGCATTCATTTTAGTAACTATTGCCCCTATAACAGATACTGAGAAGCCCGAAATAAACCCGGCCCAGGCTCCTGCCCTTGTGGTTCCTTTCCAATACAGCCCATAGATAAATGGAGCCAGAAAAGCGCCGGCTATTGTTCCCCAGGAAAATGACATAAGGCTCAAAATGGTATTGGGCGTTACTGCAACCATAAAGGACAATACAACAAATATCCCGCACATAATCCTCATAAGAAGCATCACATTTTCATTTTTCATTTTAGGAAACAGAGTTCCCTTAACTAAATCCATTGATATTGAAGAACTGGATACAAGAACGATTGAGGATAATGTGGACATAGAGGCTGAAAGCACCAAAATTACTATAACACCAATCAAGGCATCAGGTAATGCCATCTCAAGAACCATTGGCATTACCATATCGGGATTTGGCTTGCCACTGGCTCCAATTGGCATATTATTATCAAGGAAGAGTCTGCCGAAGCCTCCGACAAAATAAGCTCCTCCAGCAATAATCAAGGCAAAAACAGTAGAAATAACCGTTCCTGTCTTAACCGCCTTGTCATCACGGATAGCATAAAATTTGTGAACCATTTGGGGCAGACCCCAGGTTCCCAAACTGGTCAAAATAATTAGTCCAATGAGTCCCACAGGATTTGAGCTGAAAGGGCTTGCCAGTCCGGTTCCAACCTCAGGTATCTGTGACAATTTTGACAAGCCGCCGCTTAGTCCTCCCACAGCCGGGTGAGACATAATAAAGAAAATCATAAAAGTAACGCCGATAAGCATGATTATTCCCTGGATAACATCATTTAAGGCAGTGGCAACATAGCCGCCAAGAAGAAGGTATATTCCTGTCAAAACTGCCATTGCTGCCATGCAGTATAGAAAAGGCACTCCAAAGGTCCTCTCAAACAAATATCCCAGACCCTGGTAGACGGAAGCCGAATATGGAACCATGAAAACAAAGATAATCAAAGCTGTTACAACCTTCATCGCTTTACTGTCATAGCGCTTTTCGAAGAACTCAGGCATAGTTGACACATTCAATTCATGAGTCATTCTTCTTGTCCTCTTTGCCAGCACAATCCAAGCCAGAAGGCTTCCTATCAATGCATTACCTATTCCTATCAGAGTTGTGGAAACGCCGAACTCCCATCCCGTTTTTCCTGCATAACCAATGAAAATGACCGCTGAAAAATAGGTCGTACCATAGGCAAATGCAGACAACCACGGTCCCATTTTTCTACCACCAAGAAAGAAATCCTGAACACTATTAACCTTTTTTCTGCTGATAATCCCGACGGAAATCATTAAGACAACAAACAGACCTAAAAAAACATACTTAAGCATATCCTACCATCCTTCCCCTTCTTAAAATAAAGTCTACCGTTTTAACCATTCTACAAATGCAATATTAAAAATTACAATAATTATACTATAAAACTGTAATAATAATCAAGCCTATATTGTACCATGCTTTTTGCTAGTAGACCGCACTGCTAACTTTTGCAAGTAATGGGGTACAATTTCAGTAAATATTCCTTATTGTAGCTCATTTTATGGTTAACCGTCTATAAAATAAGGTTATTTAGGCATATTTCTTCCCATTAGTTGTAATTTTCAGCAGTGCGCTATACCTATTACGGTCATTGACATAACTGCTGCAGGTCTATCTTATCAACTCTACAAGATCTCTCTCAAACTTACTGAGCTTCTTCATCATTTCTTCTATCTCGATATCCTTCTTTTCCTTCTTCAGATCATCCCTGAGGATAGAAGAAGCTTCCTCCAGTTCATCCCTGATCTTATCAAGCATGGCAACAACCTGAAGCCTCTTATAGTCATATGGTACCACAGTGGCAGCCCTGGCATCCTTCCATCCAGCAGCAGCAAATACACCCTTCTCGTTAACAATAAAGGACTCGCCCTGTCCGGGTATGCATGTTTCAATATTCAGATTCTCTTCGATTAATCCAGCAAATGATTCAATAGCTTCATCCTCGCCATGTACAAGGAATATCCTCCGAGGCTTAATTGAAAACTTACTTATCCAGCTTAATATCCCATCTCTGTCAGCATGTCCGGAGAAGCCCTCAATCATTTCGATTCTGGATTCGACAGTAATCTCTTCTCCGAAAATACGAACCTTCTTTGCACCATCAACAAGTCTTCTTCCAAGAGTTCCGGCTGCTTGATATCCAACAAATACTACGGACGAATCCTTCCGCCAAAGGTTATGCTTAAGATGGTGCTTTATTCTTCCCGCATCACACATGCCGCTGGCAGATATGATAATCTTGCTTCCTTCACTCGCATTCAAAGCCTTGGACTCATCAGCGGTTTTAGTAAAATGAAGCCCAGGAAAATCAAGGGGATTGCTTCCGTTAGCGATGTAGCTTCTGGCCTCTTCATCATAGCAGTCCAAATTGTTTCTAAATACCATAGTTGCAGAGGTTGCCAGCGGGCTGTCAACATAAACAGGTATCTCCATCAGTTGAGTCAGTCTATCGCCATATTCCTCTCGATGCTTAAAAATTTCATAAAGGATCTCCTGAGTCCTTCCGACCGCAAATGACGGTATTATAATGTTGCCGCCCTTCTTCATTGTGCTAATAATTATCTCAACAAAACGCTCAACCTTGTTCTCCACATTCATATGGGTTCTATTCCCGTAAGTGGATTCAGTAATAAGATAATCAGCGCTTTCGATGATGGTTGGATCTCTCAATATCGGCATGTTATTATTGCCAATATCTCCGGTAAAGACAACCTTAACCTCTTTATCGTCCTCCTTAACCCAAAGCTCCAAAATGGACGAGCCGAGAATATGCCCTGCATCGTTGAAGCGGACCCTAATCTGGTCATTTATTTGCACCTCTTCAAAATAGCGAACGCTTTCAAAATGCTCCATGCAATTTTCAGCATCCTGCTGCGTATATATGGGCTTTACCGGAGGAAGACCTGCTCTTTCCCTTTTCCTATTGACCCATTCATTTTCAAATTCCTGTATATGTCCGCTGTCCGGTAACATTATTGCAGCCAGCTCAGTTGTTGCTTTTGTCGCATATATGGTACCCTTAAAGCCATCTACATAAAGCTTTGGAATGCGGCCGCTGTGATCGATATGTGCATGTGTTAATAAGGCGAAATCCAATTCTCCAGGGTTAAACGCAAAAGGCTCATCATTTAAAGCATCCTGTTCCTTACCTCCCTGAAATAGTCCGCAATCAACAATAAACCTGTACCGATCCGTTTCAATATAAAAGCAGGAGCCTGTAACTGTCCTTGCTGCACCTAAAAATGATATTTTCATTATAACCCCCATTAAGCAAGTAATATTATCATCTTAATACTTTATTCGACAAGTGAAAATAGATTTCCTTTGTCTTGTTAATGTTTTCATCTTTTATTATATTGACCTACATCGCTAAATGCTATAAAATGGTACATAATGCCATGGGAGGATATGTTATATGAGTAAAACAAAAGTTAATATTATCGGTGTGATTGGTTCACTACTAGTATTCTTCTATGCATGGCAATACAGTATAACCATAGCACCATGGCTGTCGCTGCCTATGCTAATGTATAGCTTCAGAAGAAGTAAAAAAATAAGGGAAACACTTCCCATCACAGCAATCATAATAATTGCACGCTTTTTTTCTTTACATGGTGGCTGGGACATGAGCCTTTGGCTTGAGTTGGCCTTTGCCCTTGTGGTAAGCCTTCCCATAATCATACCGCTCTATCTTGATCGTTACTTTACTCCTAAAATGAAAACAGTATTTAGATTTGTCTTGTTTCCATGCATGGTCACCATTCTTGACTGGCTTGTAACATTCATGAATCTTGGGATGACTTTTTCTCTTGCATACACGCAAGCTCAGTTTTTAGAGCTAGCTCAAATTGCATCCCTGCTTGGCAGCTATGCGCTTGGATTTTTGTGTGCTATGTTTGCTCCCTTTGTAATGTTAATTGTGGATAACCTGAGTGACCTGAAGCCCATCAAATTTCAGGCATTGACGATTGCAGCTGTTTTCCTGGCAACGATAATCTTTGGCTCACTACGAATGTCCCTGGCACGTGCTGATAGCGATACTGTTAAAATTGCTTCGATTTGTGTCACTCATGATGAAGATTACTGGACTACCGTTACCGACGCAAATACGCCTCGTTCGGATGCGCAGAATAAAAAAGCCGCTATGACTGCAATTACTGATGAATGTTTTGCGCTGAGTAAAAAAGCGTCGGACTTCGGCTCAAAAATCGTTTTCTGGTCTGAGGGCGGCTCTCCGGTTTATGAAGATGACTATCCCGCTTTCCTCGACCGTGCGAAAAAATTCGCCATAGATAATAATGTATACTTCATTCCAACAGCGGCTGTATTCAGGTATGACACAGCCTATAACGCAAATATTGCTCTTCTTATAAGCCCGCAAGGCGAACTGCTGCATCGTTATGAAAAATCTATATCCTGGTACCCATCGGAGAGTGACAGAGTCGTACCGGTGATCGAGACACCCTACGGAAAGCTCTCTACGGCTATTTGCTTCGATATGGACTATCCGGCACTGATACATCAAGCTCATAGTGCTGATATTATGATTGTTCCGGCCTATGATACACGCAAAATTGATGATTTCCATACGAGGGTAGCTTTTTTACGTGGTATAGAGAATGGTTTTTCTGTAATACGCCACTCTAATAGTGGCTCTTCAATCTCCGCCGATTATTACGGAAATACACTGGCCTATCAAAACTACTTTCGTACTGACGAGCGGCTTATGATATCTGATATACCTACACAAGGCGTCAAGACCCTTTATGGGTCAACTAGTGAATTATTCCTGTGGCTTGTGTTTGCGGCTGTACCCATTATGCTCATCACAGAATTACATATAAAGAGGCAGAAATCCTATTCTAAATGCTATTGACTATTTTCTTAAAATCCTGGCCTCTGGCTTCGAAGCTTTTGTACATATCAAAGCTGGCACTGGCCGGTGACAATAGCACAATTTCATTCCCGGACGTGTCTTCGGATACGTCCTTTATTTTGTCTTCAGATGCGTTCTTTTTTCTGTCTACAGATGCGTCCGATACTCCATCCTTCACTGCTCGATCCTTCTCTACTCCATCCTTCACTGCTCGATCCTTCGCTACTCCATTCAAGGCCCTCTCGTAGGCGCATTTCACTGCTTCCTCCATGCTTGCGCAGTGTATGACAGGAATATCTGCTCCCCTACCAGTCCTTCCAATTTCGTCCTGCAGGGCCTTTTCAATCTTTCCTGCTGTTTGTCCCAACAGCACCAGGCACTTAACCCTATCAACCAGTGTTTCGCCCAAAACATCATAGGGAATATTCTTGTCGTAGCCGCCTGCAATCAGGATAACTGGCTTCTTAAATGCATTAAGACTGGCGATTGTCCGTGTTGGGCTCGAACCTATGGAATCGTTATAAAAGCTTACACCGTTTAGATCCCTGACATGTTCGTTTCTGTGTTCTACCCCCCTGAATGTAGTAGCAACTGCTTTGACATCGCCTGCATCAACAAAATCGATTGTTGCGCCGATAGCTGCCATATAGTTTTCCACATTATGTAACCCAGGAATGAATATATCCTCTGTATCTATTATATGATGCTCCTGTCTCCCGGTTCGGTAAAAAATACGATTTCCAGATAGTATTACGCCCTCATCAAGACTCTTCCCCCGGCTGAAGAAAATGACCTTCCCGGGTGCTTCTTCTGTGAATTTCCTAGTGGTGTCATTATCATAATTTGCCACAAGCGTGTCAAACTCACTTTGATACAGGAAAATATTCTTTTTAGCATCTGAATACTCCTGCATAGAAGTATGAACATCCAAATGGTTCGGGGAAAGATTTGTGACCACTGCGGTGTGTATTCTATTGCGCATGGTATGAAGCTGAAAACTGCTTAATTCAAGAATCACCATATCATCCTGTGCGATTTCATCAATCCTATCAAGCAGTGGTGTGCCAATGTTCCCTCCCAGCCAGCACTTGTAGCCGTGCTGGGTTAAAATCCTATATATCAGTGTAGTTGTTGTAGTCTTGCCGTCGCTTCCTGTCACGGCAAATACTCTTGCAGGGCAGAGCTTACAGAATACTTCCATTTCAGATGTGATCTCAACACCCGCTTCTGCTTCTCTCAATAGCGCAGGTATATCAAACCTGACCTTCGGTGTCTTAAAGATCACATCAAAGCCATGAAGGCCGTCAAGGTAATTAGGTCCAAGACTATATTTGATATCGAACTCCTTAAGCACATCCATTGTGGTTTCCAAAGCACTTGCCTCAGCCGCGTCAAAAGCTGTTATTTGAACTCCCATTTTCCCAAGATATCTGATAAGAGGCGTATTGCTTATGCCAATTCCTAAGACAGCAACCCTCTTAGTAACAATGTCCTTTTTAAACTGATTCAGCTTCTCGTTCAAATTGTTTTCCCTCCGCAAATGTGACTATCTAAATGCCACTACTAAATAAAGTATATAATAAATTTATTATTTCCACTTGCAATTATACAACATTTCTAGTAGAATTAAAATTGCGTTTTGGCGTGCGGGAATGGCGGAATTGGCAGACGCGCTAGCTTCAGGTGCTAGAGCTCGCAAGGGTGTGCAGGTTCAAGTCCTGTTTCCCGCACCAAGGAGTCGGCTTTGCGAAGCAAAACGATCTCCATCAATATTTAAGTCTTTCTAGAAAACTCCGGTTTATCCCCGGAGTTTTTGTTTTGAAAAAAAGGACTTGAACAAGGGGACATATCTGGAAGAGGCTGTGACAGATGTGTCACCATATATTTT
>JAAYBT010000266.1 GCA_012730015.1 Clostridiaceae bacterium | reverse complement strand
TTAAGGCACAAAATGCTATGGATAGACTCGATGAAGTTCTTACTGAGACACCGAAGGTAAGGAAGGACCTGGGATATCCTCCATTGGTAACGCCTATGAGCCAAATGGTAGGTGTTCAGGCGGTATCCAATGTACTCAATGGAGAAAGATACAAGACTGTTTCCAACGAGATTAAGGCTTACTTTAAAGGTGAATATGGCAGGTCACCGGGTGAAATCAATCCTGACCTGATTAAGAAGGTTTTAGGCGACGAGAAGCCCATGGAGACCAGGTATGCAGATACTCTGGAGCCTGCATTTGAGAAGGCAAAGGCTAAGCTGAAGGGTATTGCCAAGAGTGATAAGGATGTCCTGTCATACATTGCATTCCCGCAGATCGCAGAAAAGTTCTTCAAGGAAAGAGAAGAAAGAACTGTGACAAAGGTAAGTTACACAATAGTTAAAAAGTAAAGGATGGTGCAATATGTCTGTAGGTGAAAGTCTGGTAGTTGGCTTGTTTCTTGTAGTTCTGGTGTTTTCGGTACTCGCTATTTTGTATGGCATGATTATGCTATTGGCTGCCGTCCTGAGGCCTAAGGCCAGTAAAAAGGCAGTTGAAAATAATAAGGATTCAGCAGTTGGTGCGACAAGCATGGATATGGACCTGGTTCAGACCTCGTTCGGAGAAGTGAAGCTTAAAGATGTGGATGAAAGAACGGCGGCAATGATAATGGCTATCATTAGCGATGAATCCCAGATACCGCTTAGTGAATTACGCTTCAAATCGATTAAGGCAGTTGAATAGTCAGATAGCGGTTCAAATTGCTGAAAAGCAAAACATTAATAAGTGCGGAGGTTTTAGTTATGATATATGAAGTAACAATTAATAATAAAAAATATGAGGTAGAAGTGGAAAGGGGACAGGCAGCTATACTTTCGACTAAAGAAGTTACAGCACCTGTTATGCAACCCCAGGCTGTTGCTGCACCTGTACCGGCTGCACAAGCTGCTCCTGTTGCACAGGCGGCTCCTGCTGTGAATATTGGAGCTGGCGAGGCTATAACGGCGCCAATGCCGGGTAATATTCTGGATATTAAGGTTAGCTCCGGTTCTCAGGTTAAAAAAGGCGATATACTATTCATTCTTGAAGCAATGAAAATGGAAAATGAAATCACTGCGCCAAAGGACGGAGTAGTACAAATTCAAACTGCCAAGGGTTCGACCGTTAATACTGGTGATCTCCTTGCTGTTATACAATAGTGAGGTGAAATAAATGTTTTTGGATGCAATTAGTAATATATTTATGAATTCGGGATTTGCGGCGCTTACGTGGCAGCATTGTGTTATGCTTCTTGTGGCATGCATTCTCATATATCTGGCAATTGTTAAGAAATTCGAACCTCTTTTGTTGTTACCGATTGCTTTTGGCCTTTTGCTTGCCAATCTGCCCCTTGCCGGTCTGATGAGTGGGCCTCAGGAAGGTTCTACCGATCCGGGTGGCTTGCTGTATTACCTCTATCAGGGTGTTAAGCTGGGCATATATCCATCCCTGATATTCCTAGGAATCGGAACCATGACAGACTTTGGGCCTTTAATTGCAAGGCCGAGCAGTCTATTTATGGGTGCCGGTGCTCAGTTCGGAATAGGTGCAGCATTTATTATTGCTACTGCTCTGGGCTTTACACCACATGAGGCGGGCTCCATTGGCATAATTGGCGGGGCAGACGGACCTACGGCTATATACCTTACCACAAGACTGGCTCCTGACCTGTTGCCTGCAATAGCTATAGCGGCATATTCCTATATGGCGTTGATACCATTGATACAGCCCCCTATTATGAGGCTGCTTACAACAAAGAAGGAAAGAGAAATAAAGATGGAACAGCTGCGAGAAGTGTCAAAGCTGGAGAAAATTGTTTTCCCGATTGCTGTTACAATATTCTGCGTGCTACTTCTTCCGTCGGTTGCTCCTTTAATTGGAATGCTGATGCTTGGCAACCTCTTTAAGGAATCAGGTGTTGTTGAAAGGCTTTCAGACACTGCGCAGAATGCATTAATCAACATTGTAACAATTTTCCTTGGCGTTACTGTTGGGGCGACGGCAAATGCGGAGAGATTTCTGCAGCTTGAGACACTGATGATTATTGGTCTTGGCTTGCTTGCTTTCATGTTCAGTACTGTTGGTGGACTGATCATTGGTAAAGTAATGTGCTGGCTGTCGGGTGGTAAAATAAATCCCCTGATTGGTTCTGCCGGTGTATCTGCTGTCCCGATGGCAGCAAGGGTATCTCAGGTAGAGGGCCAGAAGGCAAATCCGTCAAATTATCTGCTGATGCATGCTATGGGACCGAACGTGGCAGGCGTTATCGGCTCTGCTGTTGCAGCCGGTGTTTTACTTGCCTTGTTTGGATAGGATGATAGATATTTGACCTAAGGTGTTATAAGTAAAATAATTAATGAAGCTGTGCAGGCTACTCTATAAATACTGCAGAGTACCAGTTCTGCTCATCGTTTGGCTCTTTCAGAGTGTTGAGAGGCAGGTTGAACTGGTGTACAGTCTTGAATACATCAATGCCTACACTGTGAAATGCAGGGCGCGCTTTCCTGGGATTTGCACAAGCACATTCCTCGAAACCCCTGCATTTATTGCATAGGGCGCAGTCGCTCAGTGAAAAGGCAAAATAGTAGCCATCCACAAAGGCCTGGCTCTCTATGGCAAAGGAAACATCCTGCGAAACTTTCTTATCCCTTGAGTGGATGATTATCCCCCAGCTATATTTTTTAA
>JAAYBT010000265.1 GCA_012730015.1 Clostridiaceae bacterium | reverse complement strand
TAATCCTTCTTATGTTTTGATTATATTCCATTGACCACAATAATTATGTCGCTTTCCAATGTAGAAATATGAAAATTAGGCGACAAAAAACCCGAAGCCTTAAGCTTGCGGGTTTATGGTAAAATACTCATTTAAGATGTCTTTCTATTTGAATCTATTCTTTCTTAGAAAAGTTGGTATTTCCAGCTCATCCTCAGAGACCTCCGTTGTAGCATGACGCCTTACTGCAGGCTGCTCTGGCTTTAGCTGAGCCTTCTCAACTATCTTATCGATCTTTCTGATAACAGGGCCCTTTTCAAAACCCGTAGCGATAACCGTAATCAAAATTTCATCCTTGAGGTTCTCGTCGATCACGGCACCGACAATGATATTTGCATCAGGATCCGCCGATTTTTGAACCAGCTCTGCTGCAAGATTGACTTCGAACAGTCCAAGATCCTCGCCGCCTGTAATGTTGAGAAGTACTCCTCTTGCGCCCTCAATTGAAGTCTCGAGCAATGGTGATTGAACTGCTTGCTTGGCTGCTTCCTCAGCCCTTCCCTCTCCTGCTGCTCTACCGATACCCATATGGGCGATACCGGTGTTGTACATGATGGTCTTCACATCAGCAAAGTCAAGATTAATCAGACCAGGTACGGCAATCAGGTCAGAAATACCCTGAACACCCTGACGCAGTACATCATCAGCCATCATGAAGGCATCAATAATGGATGTTTTCTTTTCAGCTACTTGTAGCAGTCTATCGTTGGGGATAGTCACAAGTGTGTCAACATTGCCTTTGAGGTTTTCAATTCCCTGCTCGGCGTAAAGCATTCTCTTTCGCCCTTCAAACATAAAGGGCTTTGTGACAACACCAACGGTCAGAATATCCATCTCTTTGGCAATCTGGGCAATAATCGGAGTGGCGCCAGTTCCCGTCCCGCCGCCCATTCCGGCAGTAATAAATACCATATCAGCGCCTTTAATTGCCTGCGCTATTTCCTCCTTGCTTTCATTGGCAGCCTTCTCTCCAACCTCGGGGTTAGCTCCCGCACCGAGACCCTTTGTCAGCTTGTCTCCTATTTGGATTTTAGTATTTGCTTTTGAAAGAAAAAGGGCTTGTTTATCAGTATTTATTGCAATGAATTCCACACCACGTAAACCTGCGGTAATCATCCTGTTGACGGCATTATTGCCTCCACCACCGACACCTATGACCTTGATTTGGGCAAATTGTTCCATTTCAATATCAAACTCCAGCAAAATAAATCCCCCTTTGTCATTGGTTTGGCATTACCTAAATAATATCTTATTCCAATAATTAAAGCAAGACAAGTTTAACAAAAAAAACCTTATTCATTATTTGGCATTTCTGGCAGCTGCTTAAAAAATATCTTTAAAAAACTGAACAAGCTTGCTAAAAAATGCGACTTCCTTCTTTTTAGTTGCCGGTTTTTTTAGCTTAATCTCAGTAGCATGACTAGCGCCTTTTTTAACATTTGAAACATACTTAATCATTCCCGCCGCCGCAATATACTCAGGCTTGGAAACCCCTTGGATCTGGCCTGCCTGAACTGTTCTAACGGGTAATTCAAAGACCTCGTTGGCCAACTGCTTGCAGCCATCCACATAAGAAATTCCCGCTCCGGTCATGACCACACTTCCATTATCGGGCACAACCACGCCGGCCTTGTCCAGCATATTTTTGCAAAGGGAGAATATCTCATATACTCTTGCTTCTATTATCTCAACAACCTCAGAAACCTTGACATCCTTCTTCTTATTTTCATTAATATCCATTACAGATATTTCCTGATCGTTCTTTATAAGCGATGTCAAAGCCAGCTCAAACTGCCTCTTTATTTTCTCAGCTTCTACATTAGTTATGCGAAGGCCTATGGCAATGTCATTGGTAATGTGGTCTCCTCCAACCGGAATAGTATCATAGAAGACGAGACGCTTTGCATGAAACACCGAGACATCTGTTACGCTACCGCCCACATCCAGCAATACTACACCGATATCGCGTTCATCCTGGGTAAGGCCGATTTCTCCTGTCGCAAAGGCCTCGGCTACGATGCCGTCTATCTGAACACCGGCTCTTTCCATGCTCTTTATTATGTTCTGAACAGATGTGATCTTACCGGTCAAAATGTCTGCGTCAACTTCGAATTTTGTCCCTACCATTCCTGCGGGTTCAATAATTTCATCATAGCCATCTATAATATACTGCCTTGGAATAACATCAATCAATTGCCTGTCTTCAGGAATTTCAATACTGCTTACCTCATGAAGAATGTTCTCAATATCATGACGTGTAATCTCATTTCCGTCAATATTAAGTTGGCTGGTGTTGTTTATAACATTCACATGCATTCCATGAATGTTAACATAAGCAGAACCAACCCTCATATTGGCAGTTAATTCAGCCTTCTCTATCGAATCTCTAATGCTTGCTGCTGTACTATCAATATCCACTATAACACCCTTCTTCAGTCCGTTGCAGGGTGTAATTCCTCTTCCGACAATATCCAGCTGTGTATAATTATTTACTCTTCCAATCAGTGTGCACACGTTGGAAGTACCAATATCAATGCTTACAATCAAATCACCCACGCGAGCAACCCCTCCACAAACTATATCTTATCTTTTTTCGTCGACTTATTCAATATATATCTGCGAATAAGTGCGAAATTAAGAAATATTCTATTACCAAACGCAAATATTGCTGCCAGGTACAGCTGTAATCCAAGCTGGTCACCTATGTACGCAAGCGCAGCTGCCAACAGGGCATTTCCAAAAAAACCTGAAATGAAGATCTTCATGTTAAACTTCCCCTGAAGCGTAGAAGCAACACCGCCAAATACCGAATCCAAGGCCGCAAGTATTGCAACAGCCAGATATATAGAATACTGCTGTGGTATATTCACAGGGATAAAAAATACTCCAATAATAAGTCCAATTATCATTCCTAAAATCGGTAACATGTTATACCTCAGCTTTCCGGAGTAAAAACAGGATTGGCACTCGATGAACAATCCAGCTTACCCCTTTCCGTACTTTTAATATTTTGCGTGAATATGGTCTTGGCAGCAGTAATCTTGTAATACAAATCGTCTATTTCCCCAAGGTTAACAATTACTCGTGATTGTAATGAAAACCCTATGTTATATGGATCTCCCACATCAACATAGTCAACATGGGGTAAAAGCATGTCCTCCTTTGACCCATCCACCTCACTTATTGTATCAAATACTTTGAATGCTGATAAGAGTATCTTTTCAGAAACACCAATTTTATCCCCCAGCTTCGGCGATTCCAGCTCAATTCCAACTATAACAGGCAATTCAGTGTGGACCATTTCAGTATCAAACTCAAGCAAAAATCCCTCTCTATCAATCAAAACATTTATATCATTCATTCTTACTACCGCAGCAGCAACCCTCTCCTCCACCTCGATAGAAACCGTTGATGGGATGACATACCTCACTATAGCATCTTTCACATATGGGCAGCTATCCTCGATATTGCGCTCCGCAGTTCCGATGCGAAATAGATAAAACTTTCCAGCCCCTGAAAACAAGGTCCGAAATCCGTTACGTCCCTTTTGGATTCTCGAAGCTTCCATCAAATGGTTTTCATCATAATGCAGTGATTTACTAATATCAAATTTTTCAATATTAAAATATGGTGACAATGCAGCATATACGATAGTCATCGCGAATAGAATCGTCACCAGCAAGCACTTAACAAAACGCAGAATCCTTTTAATTTTCCTTTTTCTTTTGTTAATCTTATAAGGAGGTATCTGAACATCCTTTATCCTTCGTACCTTCATGAATATCCCCCTGATTTTCTCCTGTGCAACAGGCTTGAAATACTAAGGAATTCTTTTAATCAACGCCCCAGCCTGTTTTAATTTTTCTTCAATATGGTCATAACCACGGTCAATATGCTTTATATCAGAAATAACCGTTTCACCATCTGCCGCAAGGCCCGCAAGCACCAATGCAGCTCCTCCTCTAAGGTCGCGAGCATAAACATTTGCACCAATTAGCTTTTTTACACCCTTTATTATAGCCACTCGCCCTTCAAGCTTTATATTTGCTCCCATTCTCAGCAATTCGTCCACATGCTTATATCGGTTTTCAAAAACTGTTTCAACCATTATGCTTGTGCCTCTGGCAATCGTAAGCATCGCCACAATCTGTGCCTGCATATCAGTTGGGAATCCTGGGTATGGCAAGGTTCTGACAATGTCTGCCGCCCTCTGTCTGGATGGTCCGGTTACCATCATTGTGCTTCCCCTTATGTTGACCCTACATCCGCTTTCTCTCAAAATAGTAATGATGGAACCAAGATGCTCCGGTATCACGTTTCTCAGTAATAATTGACTCCCTGTAATGCCTGCCGCCACCATATATGTACCTGCCACAATACGGTCTGCAATAATTGTATGCTCTGCATTTCTCAGTTCGTGAGCTCCGCCGCATACTCTTATATTACATGTGCCTGCCCCGGACACATGAACCCCGGTTGCCTGTAAATAGTTCTGGAGATCCAGAATCTCCGGTTCCCTGGCAGCATTTCTAATGATTGTCTCGCCCTCGGCAAACACAGAAGCCAACATGATATTCTCAGTCGCCCCAACGCTTGGGTAATCCAGCAAGACATCACAGCCCTTCAATCTGTCTGCCTCACAGTGTATAAATCCTCGCTGGGCATCCTGCACCTTAACACCCATACTCCTCAATGCTTTAAGGTGCAAGTCTATTGGTCTCGGGCCTATTTCACACCCACCCGGGTGTGTTACCTTACAGTCACACTCGCTTTATCTATTCAATTTTACCATTCAGGAAAAAAGGTATCAACAAATATAAAAATTTCCCCTTCAATTACTTTTACAGTCCAATGCCAGCCTGGCTCCTTATATTATGCTTAAATGCATAGATAGCCGCCTGGGTCCTGTCTGAGACATTTAGTTTTCTGAATATGCTGGAAACATGGTTTTTGACTGTTTTTTCACTAATAAACAGCTGCTTTGCTATTTCCTTATTAATCATACCCTCTGCAATCAGTTCGAGTACTTCAATCTCTCTTGCCGTCAGATTGTTATCCTCATGCCTTGTACTGTCATGCATTGTTACTCTGTTAAATTCTTTAACCAGTTCCTTGGTCATATTCGGCTGTATGAAGGAATTCCCAGCATTCACACTTCTGATTGCCTCTATAAGCACGTCAGGCTCCGCATCCTTAAGGACATAGCCCTCTGCACCCATCTGCAGCGTTTTGAAAAGATATTCACGGTCTTCATGTATGGTCAGGACTATTATTTTTGACGGCAAATGTCTTTCCTTGATTTCACTAATGGCCTGTAATCCGCTTAAGACCGGCATATTGATATCCATCAAAATTACATCAGGCATATGTTCCTGGGCAAATTCGACTGCTTCATTCCCATTCGATGCCTGAGAAACAACAATGATGTCATTTTCAAGTTCAAGAATCTGTTTGAGCCCCTGCCTAAGCATGGAATGGTCATCGGCAATAAGAACTCTAATCTTGTTTTCCATCGATATCCTCCTCTTCTTTTGCAAAAGGTATCATTATATTTAGTCGGGTTCCCCTTCCCGGCTCTGAGCCAATATCCATTTCTCCATTGAGCAGTTCCACACGTTCACGCATACCAATAAGCCCAAAGCCACTGGAAATATCATCAGTCTTTTCTTTAAGTATCCCGGTATCAAAGCCTTCACCATCGTCAATCACAAAAAGCTTGAGCTGCATTGGCATGAATTCAATATGTATAGTTATACAATCTGCTTTTGCATGCTTTGCCACGTTATTCAACGCTTCCTGAATGATCCGTAGTACAGTAACTGATATTTCGGATTTTAGCTCAGGCTGTGTACCCTTGGTTTGAAAAGAAACCGATATGCCTGAATCCTCCTGAAACGTAATAACATACCTTTGAAGCGTCGGAATAAGTCCTAAATCATCAAGAGACATAGGCCTGAGATTGTAAATAATCCTTCGAACATCCTGCAAGCTTTCCCTTACAGTCTTCTTAAGTTCCCTCAGCTCTTCCCTGGCCTTTTCCAAATCGATGTCAATCATTTTCTCGCAAATCTCGGCCTTCAAAACTACGTTTGATAACAGCTGCGCCGGCCCATCGTGAATATCTCTTGCCATGCGCTGCCGCTCCTCCTCTTGGATCCTTATAATTTTCTGCCCAACTAACTGCTTATACTGTAAGCTTTCAAGCTGCTTGCTAACCTTCTGCAAATCGCCTGTAAGATATCCAAGAGCCATGCCAATCTGTGTTGTAAGATTTTCGGCCTTCTGAACAGTCCTTATAGCATCCTTTATGCGAATCTCAAGCTCATTTCTGCGCCTAATTAAATTCTGTTCCTGTTCCCTCTTTACAGCCAGCTCCACACGAAGAGTATCGGCTTTTTCATAGGCATTCTTAAGCTCCTGCTGAGTATAATTATCATAGTTCCTGTTAATCACCATCAGCCTACGTTTACTTTCCTTGAGAGCTATCTCTATTATTTCAACCTCCTTAATAAGTCTGGTAACCTGCTGCCTGAGCAATGCCAGCTCCTCCTCAAGTCTTCTGCATTCATTACGTGAAGACTCTGCGATGTCACATATTTCAGTCTTACTATTATTAATTGCTTCAATTGTTTTGCTTATAATTTTGTTTAGCTTTATAACGTTTATTTTATATTCGGCCACAAAACCACCTGCTCAATCCTCATATTTTCATATTAAAGTATTTCTTTAGCGTTTTAAAGTATATTTTAGCGTATTATTTGCACAATTCTACAGCCGCTTTTACTACCGGCTGTATACTAATTCTGCAACTGATATGTTAATTCCTCTGAATTTCTATTTCATTATCACTTTTTTTGGTGTTGACAAACGCGACAGGTTGCTATTATAATAGGAAAGTGCCAAAAAGATACGCGCCATTAGCTCAGTTGGTAGAGCACCTGACTCTTAATCAGGGTGTCCGGGGTTCGAGTCCCCGATGGCGTACCATAAAAAAACATCATCCGATAGGATGGTGTTTTTTTGGCTCTATGTCAATTGTTGGGGTAGGGCTCAAGTAAAATGAAGTGTTGATTTGTTACCAGTGGATAACCGTAAAAAAGTTATTCACTGGTTTCATTTTTTGCTTAAATAGGCGTGGGTTGCAGAT
>JAAYBT010000264.1 GCA_012730015.1 Clostridiaceae bacterium | reverse complement strand
GTATTTTACCATAAACCCGCAAGCTTAAGGCTTCGGGTTTTTTGTCGCCTAATTTTCATATTTCTACATTGGAAAGCGACATAATTATTGTGGTCAATGGAATATAATCAAAACATAAGAAGGATTAATCGGCTTTAAAAAAAGTGTGAGGTTTAAGTGTGGAAATCTATCTTGATATAGTAATCTTGGAGAATATAGTCATCAACTATTTAATCCTCATGGCAACCGGGAGGTTTTCTAAAAACAAGGCTGACCCATTAAGGCTCCTGCTCGGATCGATTCTCGGTACGGCCTACCTGGTAGTTATGATTCTTATGCCTGACATGAAGGTTTATACCACAATTTTATCAAAGCTGCTGCTTTCAGTTACAATGGTAGCCGTTACATTTAGCTTTATGAAGCTGTCAGCATTTTTAAGAACGATTGTTATGTTTTACGCAACAACATTCCTTTTTGCCGGAGCCGGCTTTGCACTAATGTTTTTTAACAGAGAGTGGGGCATCATGAGAAACGGCGTCCTTATGACGACGGTGCCCTTTTTAGGGACAAAATGGTCGGAACTGCTCCTTGGCTTTGCAGTTGCATTTATTATACTTCGCGTTGTGTGGAGCACAATACAAAGCAAATTTTTGAGAGAAAAACTGTTGGTCCGCTTAATGATCTCCTTCGATAAGAAGGCTATTGAGCTATATGCACTTGTTGACACAGGCAATTCGCTCCATGATCCGCTTACAGATATGCCTGTTGTGGTAGTGGAATTCACAGCAATAAAGGGCCTATTGCCGGAGGATATAAAGTGTATTTTTGAAAATAATCTTGATGATGACCTTAATAGGATTACCGCGGCAATATCCAGTTCTGACTGGTTTTCTAGATTTAGACTGATACCCTTTACCTCGCTCGGAAAGGAAAATGGCATGCTAATTGGCTTTAGGCCAGATTTTATCGAGATTGCAAATGAGGAGGAAAAAATTGGGGTGCAGGATGTAATTGTGGGCATATACAACAGGGCCTTATCGAAAAATGAGCAATACAAGGCTTTATTGAATCCGGAACTAATGTGAATATAAAAAATACAGCGAAGGGAGATTTCACATGAGTATTTTCAAAAAAATTAATCTTTTGCTAAGGATAAGCTTCCTTAATATATCCAAAAGGTTAAAAAAGGGCAGGGGCTATCCAATACACTATATCGGAGGGAGCGAAGCTTTACCGCCGCCTCTGAGCGTCGACGAGGAGGCCTACCTGATTTCGAAGCTAACCGAACAGGATTATGGTGTAAAAAGCGTCTTGATTGAGAGAAACCTGAGATTGGTAGTTTACATAGCCAGAAAGTTTGAAAATACAGGAATTGGGGTGGAGGACCTGGTATCAATTGGCACAATTGGTCTCATCAAGGCCATCAATACATTTAATCCATCAAAAAATATAAAGCTTGCAACCTATGCCTCCAGGTGTATTGAAAATGAAATATTAATGTATTTACGCAGGAATAATAAAATTAAGACGGAGATTTCAATAGATGAACCTCTTAATGTGGATTGGGATGGAAATGAGCTGCTTTTGTCGGACATACTTGGAACTGATAGTGACGTCACTTGTAGGGGCCTGGAGGATGAAGTGGATAGGGAGCTTCTGAACACGGCAATGCAAAAGCTGTCGGCAAGGGAAAAGCGAATTATGGAGCTTAGATTTGGCTTTTCAAACGGGATTGAAAAAACACAAAAGGAGGTTGCTGACCTGCTCGGTATTTCTCAGTCATATATTTCAAGGCTTGAAAAGCGTATTATTAGCCGACTAAAGAAAGAGATTAGTCGTATGGTATGATATTGTTCATAATGGAATTGTGATGACATAATGTATGCAAATTAATACAAGATTAATGGTTTTGTCAAGGCCTTTTGCAAATATATTTTGGATTTTTCTACAGTATAAAAACGACTTCCGAGGCAATAATGTTAGTATCTTAATTTGTTGCGGGAGGTTTTATATGCTGATTAATAAGGTTGAAATATGCGGTGTAAATACTTCCAAGCTGCCGGTCTTATCCAATGAACAGAAGAAGGTTTTATTCGAGAGAATGCATAAAGGAGATACTTCCGCGCGCGAGGAATTTATTAATGGAAATCTGAGGCTTGTTTTAAGCGTGATACAAAGATTCAATAACAGAGGAGAATATGTAGACGATCTTTTTCAAGTAGGATGCATAGGTCTCATAAAGGCTATAGATAATTTTGATGTGTCGCAAAATGTAAAATTCTCTACCTATGCAGTGCCTATGATTATAGGAGAAATTAGAAGATATCTGCGAGACAATAATTCAATCCGTGTCAGCCGCTCATTAAGGGACATTGCATATAAAGCGCTGCAGGCAAAGGAAAGATTGACAAACAGGAATTCGAGGGAACCCACAATATCAGAAATTGCAAAGGATTTACAGCTCCAAAAGGAAGAGGTAGTATTTGCATTGGACGCAATACAGGATCCCATATCGCTGTTTGAATCAGTTTATCACGATGGAGGGGATACAATCTATGTGATGGATCAGGTCAGTGATGAAAAGAACATAGACGAAAACTGGTTAGAGGGCATATCGCTAAAGGAGGCAATGCGCAAACTGAACGAAAGAGAAAAGTTGATACTGAACCTGCGTTTTTTCGAGGGCAGGACACAGATGGAGGTGGCCGATGAGATTGGTATCTCGCAGGCACAGGTTTCCAGGCTGGAGAAAACAGCATTGCTTCATATGAGGAAATACATTTAAGAAACGCATTTGACTTTAATAAGACACCGAAAGGTGTTTTTTTGTGCTTTGGAATATATATTTGAGTTCCCAATCATATATTACTAATAGAGATTAACAATGCTGGCGGTCTTTACAAGCAATACAAATTCGGCAGGTTTGGTGAACTAGAATGAATCGATCCTCTGATTTTAAGCAAAAGGAAGTTGTCAATATATCTGATGGCAGGCGTCTAGGATTTGTTTGTGATGTGGAAATTGACCTTGAGCAAGGAAAGGTCGAAGCAGTTGTTTTGCCGGGAGTCGGCAGACTATTTGGTTTGCTTGGAAAAGAAAGCGAATTTATTATCCCGTGGGAGAAAATAGTAAAAATTGGTGAAGATATTATATTGGTCGATCTGGACGAGCGTTTTATAAGAAGATACTTTGACTAAAACGCCTTGCAGATAAAACAGCTCAGCTTTCCCGCAACGACTTTTGAGGGCGTTTTTGATACTTGTACCGACACATTTAAGGTGTAGGATACATCGACGTCGGTAGCCTGCCCAGACAGGTAAAAATCAAAAACCTGTGGGAAAGTTGAGCCATTTTTACTAAACCTTTGGACAAAGTTGCCCGATAATAATAGAGATTGCACAAATGATAAAACACTACCGGCAGCGATGTCGGCTGGAGGGGATTTTTATGAAATGTCCATTTTGTGGTTTTACTGAGGATAAGGTAATCGATTCAAGACCAACGGAAGAGAATACTACTATCAGAAGGCGAAGGGAATGCTTGCATTGCATGAAGCGTTTTACAACCTATGAAAAAGTTGAAAGCGTTCCGCTGATGGTCATCAAGAAGGACAAGTCACGCCAGGCATTTGATCGTCAAAAGCTACTAAATGGCTTGCTGAGGGCCTGTGAAAAAAGACCCGTTTCCATTAGCGAGCTCGAAAACCTTGTTGATGATGTTGAGCTGCAGATTCTAAACTCACTTAAAAGAGAAATTACAACCCAGGAAATAGGCGAAATGGTAATGACAAAGCTCAAGGAGCTCGACGAAGTGGCATACGTCAGATTTGCTTCAGTCTATCGACAGTTCAGGGATATTAATACATTCATGGATGAGCTGCACAAGCTTATTAAGGAAAAATGAACCTGCATATGAATTAAAGATCGAAACAAAGTGCTACCGAAATATCAACAAGCGGTAGCATTTTTCTATCCAAAACAGTCTAATTGACAAGATAAATAAACAATGGTAAAATTTGTATATTAGAGTAAGATTATGACAATGGAGGAAGGCAGTGAGTGTATGTACTCGAAAATAATGGGCTGTGGACTTCTCGGTATCGATGGCTTTATGGTTGAGGTTGAAACAGATATTGGCAATGGGATACCATCCTTTGATATAGTTGGTCTGGGCGATACCGCCATTCGAGAAGCAAAGGAGCGAGTTCGCTCTGCTGTGAAAAACAGTGGTTTCGATTTTCCGATTCGAAGGATTACGATGAACCTTGCCCCGGCTAACTTAAAAAAAGAGGGCTCGAGCTTCGATTTATCAATAGCTCTGGGGATACTTGCATCTACAGGAGTCATTAATCAGGCGATTTTGAGGCAAGCCCTATTCATAGGAGAGCTTTCTCTTGACGGAAAAGTTAAGTCTGTTATAGGAGCACTACCGATAGCTATTTGCGCCAGGCAAAACGACATAAAGTATCTATTTTTACCTGAGGCAAATGCCAAGGAGGCTTCTGTGGTAAAAGGGGTTAACATAATTGCCGTAAGTAATCTCAAGCAAACAGTAGAGGCAATCAATGGAGAGGCCGAAATAATGCCTGTAAAGCCCTCTGATGATTATCTTAAGCCCGAATATATCAGGTATGATACAGACTTTGCTGATGTTAAGGGGCAGGAAAATGTAAAAAGAGCGCTTGAGGTCGCAGCATCCGGCGGACACAACTGTATAATGCTGGGTTCCCCGGGCTGCGGGAAAACAATGCTTGCCAGAAGACTGCCCACCATCCTGCCATCCATGACATTCGAGGAAGCACTGGAGGTCACAAAAATTCACAGCATAGCTGGCATTCTTCCTGCCGGGATGCCTCTTGTAAACACCAGACCATTCAGAAGTCCTCATCATACCATATCAGATACAGGCCTTGTAGGCGGCGGTTCCATGCCCAAGCCCGGAGAAATAAGCTTAGCTCATTGCGGAGTCCTGTTTTTGGACGAGCTGCCCGAGTTCAGTAAAAAGTCCCTAGAGGTATTGAGACAGCCGCTGGAGGATGGCATAATTACTATTTCCAGAGTTAACGCGACCCTGACCTACCCAGCCAGAACTATGCTTATATGTGCGGCCAATCCCTGCAAATGCGGGAAGTTCCTGGACTCATCAGGACAGTGCACCTGCACACCCAGACAAATACAGCAATATCTGGGCAAGCTCTCAGGGCCTCTAATTGATCGAATGGACATTCACATAGATGTAGCGGCTGTTAAGTATAAGGAGCTTGACAGTGCGACATCAGCCGATACATCAGCGGTTATACGAGCGCGCGTGGAAAATGCAAGGCAACTTCAGCTCGAAAGATATAAGGGTATGCGTATTTATTCAAATTCACAGCTGCAGCCTGCTATGTTCGATAAGTTTTGCAGACTGGATGCCAAGTGTAGGAATATTTTGCGAAGTGCATTTGACAAGCTGGGCTTGAGTGCAAGGGCGCACAGCAGAATAATAAAGGTTGCCAGAACTATTGCAGATATGGAGGGAAGTACGGATATCGGGCAAGTCCACCTTGCCGAAGCGATACAGTATAGAAGCATGGATAGAAAGGTATGGAATATGTAGCTTGGGGGAATTAAGATGTACGGCAATATAAAATACTGGGTTTGGCTAAGTTCATTGGTAGGAATACCACTCGGGAAAAGGCTCAAGCTTCTTGAGTATTTTCAGGATCCGGCTCTATTATGGGAGGCTAATGAGGCTCAGCTACGCACATTAGGCTTCTGTACGCAAAAAATCATAAAATGGCTACTGGATAAAGATGCGAGAAATGATGTAGATAAGCTTATGGAGAGGATTTATCAGTGTGATGCTGATATTATAGCATTGAATGATAGTGCCTATCCTATAGCCTTAAAATATATACACGATCCGCCGATAGTGTTATACTCCAGAGGAAAGCTTGAACAGGATGCAATTTGCGTGGCGGTGGTAGGTTCAAGAAGAGCATCGGCATACGGCCTTGACATGGCAAAGCGTATTTCAAGAGAGCTGGCAATCTATTCAGTAACTATTGTCAGCGGGATGGCAAGGGGCGTTGATTCAAAGGCTCACTATGGTGCACTTGAAGGAAAGGGGAAAACAATAGCTGTGCTCGGATGCGGTGTTGACATTGCTTACCCACCGGAAAATCGAGACCTTATGAAGAAGATAATAGAATCAGGGGCTGTCATATCCGAATACCTGCCGGGTACACAACCGCTCCCATACCATTTTCCTGCAAGAAACCGCATTATAAGCGGCCTATCACGGGGGGTGGTCATAGTCGAAGCCGGTGAAAAAAGTGGTTCGTTAATCACTACTGACTTCGCTTTGGAACAGGGCAGGGAGGTTTTTGCAATTCCGGGAAATATAAACTCTGCAAACAGTGTGGGAACAAACAAGCTGATAAAGGATGGTGCGAAGGTTATAACAAATACAGGCGATATTCTGGACGAATTAAAAATTAATCACGATCTGGATTACAGCTTCCGCATCAACAATAGAATTCGGGAAATGAAGCTAAGTGGCAATGAAAAGACCATTGCAGAAAGATTGTTAAACGGTCCCGTACATATAGATGCTATTGCACGCGATTGCGCAATAAGTACACAGCTGGTATCTTCAGTACTCATAATGCTTGAACTAAGCGGCTTTGTGGAGCAATTACCCGGTAAGTATTTTAAGCTGTTGGAATGAAGTCAGTGAAGATTTTGTGGATTTTTATAGAAATGTGGTATTATATATTTTATACTTCTTACTATTGAATATAAAAAGATGGAGGGCACGATGGCAAAAAATCTGGTTATAGTTGAATCGCCGGTAAAAGCAAATACTATTGGGAAGTTTCTCGGTAAGGATTACAAGATCATAGCTTCTGCCGGTCACGTCAGAGATCTTCCAAAAAGTCAGATTGGTGTTGATCTGGAGAGCAATTTCGAACCGAAATATATTACTATACGCGGCAAGGGAGATATCATAAGCAAGCTAAAGAAGGAAGCGAAGGCCGCAAAAAATGTTTTTCTGGCAACCGACCCTGACCGTGAGGGAGAAGCAATTTCCTGGCACCTGGCACATCTGCTCAAGATTGATGAGGAGGATAAGTGCAGGATAACCTTTAATGAAATAACAAAAAATGCGGTAAAGAATGCGATTAAAGCTCCAAGAGCCATCGATATGGATTTGGTGAACGCTCAGCAGGCAAGAAGAATACTTGACAGAATTGTTGGATATAAAATCAGTCCACTTCTTTGGAGAAAGGTCAGAAAGGGGCTCAGCGCAGGCCGTGTGCAATCTGTAGCAGCCAAACTTATCTGTGACAGAGAGGAAGAAATAGAAAATTTTGAGCCTGAGGAGTACTGGTCACTTATTGCCAGTCTTCAGAAAAAGAAAGGCGGTAAGTCTTTTGATGCAAAATTCTATGGCAGGGCAGATGAGAAGATAGAGCTGAAGAATGAAACCCAGGTAAAGGAGATACTTAAAAAACTCAAATCAAAGGACTATGTCGTTAAGAAGGTCAAGAAGGGCGAAAAGAAGAAGTCGCCTGCGCCACCTTTTACTACAAGCACCATGCAACAGGAGGCATCAAGGAAGCTGGGTTTTGCAACAAGAAAGACCATGATTATTGCGCAGCAATTATATGAAGGTATAGAGATTAAGGGACATGGAGCCCTTGGCCTTGTTACCTACATCCGTACAGACTCAACAAGAATTTCAGACGAAGCACAGCAGAGCAGCCAAAAGTATATTGAAGAAAGATACGGTAAAAAATATGTGCCTGAGAAGTTCAGGACATTCAAGAATAAGTCAGCATCTCAGGATGCTCATGAAGCAATCAGACCAACCTATGTGGACATGGATCCCGATAGTGTGAGAGCTTCTTTGACTAATGACCAGTACAAGCTTTACAAGCTCATATGGTCCAGGTTTGTTGCAAGCCAGATGTCATCAGCATTGTATGACACTATATCAGCTGACATTTTCGCGGGGGATTTACTTTTTAAAGCAAATGGCTCGAAAATCAAATTTCAGGGCTTTGTTGCCGTTTATACAGAAGGAAAGGACGATGAAGCTGCGGACGAAGATGTTACAATTCCTGAGCTGGAGGAAAATGAACAGTTAAATCTGAAAAAGCTGGAGGACAAGCAGCACTTTACGCAGCCACCGGCACGTTACACAGAAGCGACCTTGGTTAAGACGCTGGAGGAAGAGGGTATAGGCAGGCCAAGTACCTACGCTCCAATCATCACTACCATAATGTCACGTGGTTATGTGGAAAGAGAAAAGAAATTCCTTTTTCCAACAGAGCTTGGCAAAATAGTCAACGATATAATGAAGAACCATTTTGAGGATATTGTCGATGTGAAATTTACATCCGAGCTTGAAAGAAAGCTTGATGATGTGGAGGAAGGCTCGAAGGTCTGGGCTGCTTTGATTGGGGACTTCTATGGCCCGTTTTCAATGACGCTGAAGGAAGCGGAGGACAAGATTGGTAACATTGAAATAAAGGATGAAGAGACAGATGTAATATGTGAAAAATGTGGGCGCAATATGGTAATCAAGATGGGGAGATTCGGTAAGTTTCTTGCCTGTCCGGGCTTCCCCGAATGCCGTAATACAAAGGCAATTGTTGAGGAAGCTGGCGTGAGTTGTCCCAAATGCGAAGGCAAGGTATTGGTTAAGAAGACAAGAAAGGGCAGAAGGTATCTGGGATGCGAAAACAATCCCACATGCGACTTCATGACATGGAATATGGCCTCTGAAGAGAAGTGTGCCACATGCGGAAGCTTTATGATGAAAAAGCGATCCGGGAAAAAAGAGACGCTAATATGTAGTAAGGAAGGCTGCGGCTATGCAAAAGAGGGTGAAATGGAATAGACAGTAGTTTACAGGTAATAAACATTATCGGAGCGGGCCTTGCCGGCTGTGAGGCCGCCTGGCAAGCGGCAAAAAGAGGAATAAAGGTAAGACTCTATGAGATGAAACCACTTAACTATTCTCCGGCACACAAACTAGATAGCTATGCGGAGCTTGTGTGCAGCAATTCTTTGCGCTCGGACAACATTGAAAATGCCAGTGGTCTGTTAAAGGAAGAGCTGCGGAGGATGGATTCACTTATAATGAGGTGTGCTCAAGCCAACAAATTACCCGCAGGTGGAGCCTTGGCTGTTGACAGAATGGGCTTTTCAGAAGCTGTTACCAGGGAAATAAACTCTCATCCCAATATATCAGTCATCATAGAAGAGGTAAGTGAGCTACCCAATGAAGGCATCACAATTATTGCAACGGGTCCGCTGACCTCTGATTCATTATCAGATTGCATATCAAGGCTTACGGGAAAAGAGAGCCTCTATTTTTATGATGCGGCAGCACCAATTGTTACCTACGATTCAATAAATATGGATCTGGCCTTTCGTGCGACACGCTATGGCAAGGGAACGGATGACTATATCAACTGTCCAATGAATGAAGAGCAATACAGGATATTTCATCAGGAGCTTGTGAAGGCTGAGACTGTACCCCAGAAGGTGTTTGAAAAGACTATTCTTTTTAGTGGCTGCATGCCTGTGGAAAGCATGGCCAGTAGTGGATATGACACTCTTCGCTTCGGCCCTCTCAAGCCGGTAGGCCTGATTGACCCGAATACAGGCAAGGAGCCTTATGCAGTTGTTCAACTAAGACAGGACAATAGGGAAGGCACTCTATACAATATTGTTGGTTTTCAGACACATCTACGCTGGCCCGAGCAAAAAAGGGTTTTTGGGCTGATACCAGGCCTGGAAGATGCCCAGTTCGAAAGATACGGCGTGATGCACAGAAACACATACATAAATTCTCCGACACTGCTTGATGCAAGCTATCGTATGATTTCAAATAATAAGGTCTATTTCGCAGGACAGATTACAGGAGTTGAGGGATATATTGAATCTGCATCTTCGGGACTTGTGGCAGGCATAAATGCCGCCAGACAGTGTCTTGGTCAGAATACTCTCATTTTTCCCCGCGATACGGCTATCGGCTCTCTGGCTTCCTATGTTTCAGGAGGTGCGGCTGGCAAATTTCAGCCTATGAATGCAAGCTTTGGGCTAATCCAATCTCCCAACATCAGAATTAAATCAAAAAAAGACAGAGCTAGATTTAAGTCGGAAAAGGCTCTTGAACAAATTGATATAATTAACAGACAATAACAGCAAAATGGTCGATTTAAACAACATATTGTAATAAATTAAAGCTTAATATACATTATGTTGTTGTAATTACTGACTTGATATGTTAAAATATTGTGTATGGAATGGAATATTATGTATGCGTGTATATTGCATTCCAACTTATTACTAAAGGAATTTAGGCTATTATGTCGAAATACATATAGGTGTACTAATTGTGCATCTAGTTTTTCATTTGGCTTAAAGGAGGCATTTAATGTTTGAGAAACTGACGAGTCATTTAAGGCTCCGTGAAAAAACGCTCGATGCCACATGGGCACGCAATGAAGTCATTGCGCAAAACATTGCAAATGTCGACACTCCGGGTTATAAGAAAAGCTCGGTTACCTTTGAAGAGCATCTGGACAGCGCTATGGACAGTAGAGGCTTTAGGGGGAACACAACCGACGATAGACATATACCTATTGGGAAAACGGATGTAGAAAAGGTTAACATAAGAGTAACAAGGGACTATAAAAACCTGAGTACACGTCTTGATGAGAACAACGTTGATGTGGAGACCGAAATGGCTTCATTGGCAAAGAACAATATCAGGTACAACACTCTGATACAAAGCGTTAGTAACAGCTATCAAACAATAAAGTCCGTTATTAACGGAGGGAGGTAGTAAATTATGGGATATTTTGGCGCGCTTGATATCGGTGCATCGGCGCTCACCGCTCAACGTCTTCGTATGGATACTATCTCACAGAACATCGCTAATGCTAATACTACGCGGACAAAAGATGGGACACCATACAGGAGAAGGCTGGTTGTATTTCAGGAAAGGTCACAGGGCATCCCATTTTCACAGTACCTTAGTGCCAGCAGTAGGGAACGATACATCGGCAAGGGAGTAAAGGTTTCAGCCATAGTAGAGGACTCCAGCCCTTTCAAAAGAGTCTACGACCCAGGTCATCCTGATGCGGATCAAGAAGGCTATGTTGAGATGCCCAATGTAGATACGGTCACCGAGATGGTGAATATGATCTCAGCCACAAGGGCTTATGAAGCAAACGTTACATCGATTAATACAACAAAGAGTATGGCTATGAAGGCCTTGGAAATAGGCAAGTGACAAGTCTAATGAAGGCTTATGAGCTTGCAGGATGTCCAACAGATGATAAAGAGGGTGGTGTAAAGTATGGCTATTGATCAAATAGGAAGCTTAAATTCCTTGTCACCTACGCGTTCTATATTTACAGACCTTGAAAAAAGTGATTCTACTGCCAGTGTTTCGATGCCATTTTCAACCTATATGAAGCAAGCGCTTAACTCGACCAATGATCTGCTAATCGAATCGCAGAAGCTTGCAGATGATTTTGCTGCAGGGTATACCGACAATATACATCAGGTTATGCTTGCGGCCGAAAAGGCTACTGTATCATTACAGTTTACAATGCAGATAAGAAATAAAATCATGGATGCTTACTCGGAAATAATGAGAATGCAGATATAGCTGCATATGACAATACTACAAATGATGAATACTGTTATAGGGTGGTGTAGCCATGCCGGATTTTATTAAGAAATATCTAGATCAGTTTAGGGAATTTTGGAGCAGCCTAGAAAAACCACAAAAAAATCGCATTTATATAACTTCTATTATAGTAGTTGTGGCAATTGGCATATCTATTTTCTTAATCACCAGGCCTAAACGAGTGGTCCTATTTACTAATACAGATCAAAAGCAAATAGGCGAAATGATAGGTATTCTTGATGATAACGGCATATGGAATTCGGCTGAAAACAATGGTACCAGCATAGTAATTGATTCAAAGGACAACAACAGGGCACAGATTCTTCTGGCTCAGGCTGGTTATCCCAAGGAGGGCTTTACCTTCGAGGATGCCATATCAAATATCGGCCTGACAACGACTCAACAGGACAAGGAAAAGATTTGGCAGCATCAGAAGGTTTCGGATTTGGAGAGAAAGATAGAGCTACTCGACAATATCGACGAGGCTGCTGTTACATTAGCTACACCGGAGACCTCAATTTTCCTCAATGCCAGCTCGGACAGACCAAGACCAACTGCATATGTTATGATAAGACCCAATAAAACCCTTTCTTCATCTCAGGTAGAAGGCATTGTAATGCTTGTTTCGAGAAGCGTTGAAAATCTGGATCCCAATGATGTAACCATAGTTGACAACAACAGTAACATACTCAATGTAACGTCCTCTGACGATTCAATTAGTGCTGCAAACAGCCAGGAGGAGCTGCGGAAAAAGAGGGAAGGCGAGCTTGAGCAGAAGGTACTTGATTATTTTAGTGGCGGGCAGTTCGAAAGCTTTGACACTCTAAGGGTGGTTGCAAATGTTGCTCTCGATTTCGACAAGGACAAATCCCAGACCAAGTCTATTGCTAACCCCGATGGTATGGAAGGCGGGGCGGTAATCAGCAGCAGCATCAGAGAAGAGATTGTGAAGAATGGTAGCGAGGGTGGAGAGCCAGGGCTTGGCTCCAATCCCGGAAACACATCTGCCACAGAATATATGGGTGGTTCCGGCTCATCTTCAGACTATTCAAATACGCAGGAAGACATAAACTACGGCTACAATGAAACGCTAAGAGAACAGGAAAAGGCTACAGGCAAATTCATACCCGAGGATAGCGGGATTGCCATTTCCTTATGGTACGGAAATAAGGTTACCGATGATACCGGCCTTAATGACGAATTTATCTCTGAGATTAGGACGGCTGCCAGTACAGCAACAGGTGTTCCGATTGCAAATATCACCGTGAGCAAGCTTAAACTGGCACCTCAGGAGATTATTGAACAATCGGCAGTTGAAAGGATTAGTGAGCTTTTCAGAGATTACGGCTTCTTTGCATTAATGCTCATTTTAATCATTGGACTTATTATTGCTAGCATACCCAGACGAAAAGAAGGTAGTGCCGAACAGTTACAGTCTGTCGCTACAGCTACCGGGCCGCGGTTTGTAGTTCCTGAGCAATCTGAACCGCTGCCGGAAATTGACCTGGAGGAAAGATCAGAAATCAAGAAACAGTTGGACAAGTTTGTCAAGCAAAAACCCGAATCCGTTGCTCAACTATTGAGAAACTGGCTTTCCGATGATTGGGAATAGCTAAACTAAGGCTTTTGCGTGTGTTATCTTAATATAGATTAGCAGCACTCAATACATGCTGCATCGCAAATGCCCTAAACGATATATGGGAGAGGTTAATTTGTATGGCAAGAGCGGGATATAGAACTGAAAGATCCGGTCGCGAAAAGGCTGCAATGCTATTGATTTCAATTGGACCAGAGAAATCCGCTGAGATCTTTAAGCACCTCAAAGAAGAGGAAATAGAGCAGTTAACTTTAGAGATAGCAAATATCAGAACAGTAACTCCTGACGAAAAAGAAAAGGTAATGGAGGAGTTCTACCAGATATGCCTCGCTCAGGATTATATTGCCGAAGGTGGTATTGGATATGCCAAGGAGATACTTGAAAAAGCCCTTGGCACACAGAAGGCACTGGATGTAATTAACAAGCTGACAGTTTCCCTGCAGGTAAGGCCCTTCGAGTTTGTAAGGAAGACAGATCCTGCACAGCTTTTGAACTTTATTCAGAAGGAGCATCCTCAGACGATTGCACTAATACTTGCCTATCTCAAACCCCAGCAGGCATCTATTGTGCTGGCCGCCCTGCCTCAAGAAAAGCAGGCTGATGTTGCAAGGCGTATTGCAACCATGGATCGTACCTCACCTGAAGTAATAAAGGAAGTAGAACGTATCCTGGAAAAGAATCTCTCGTCTCTTGTTACAGAGGATTTCACGGCAGCAGGTGGCGTTCAGGCTATTGTCAATATACTCAATACTGTTGATAGAGGAACTGAAAAATACATAATGGAAACGCTGGAAATCGAGGATACGGACCTTGCCGAGGAAATCAGGAAGAGGATGTTCGTGTTCGAAGATATTCTTACTCTGGACAACCGTTCCATACAGAGATTCCTGCGTGATGTTGAAAATAACCAGCTTGCCATCGCATTGAAGGGTGCGACGGAAGAGGTACAAAAGATCATTTATGCAAACATGTCCAAGCGTCTTGCGGAAATGATAAGGGAGGATATCGAGTTTATGGGGCCTGTTAGACTAAAGGATGTTGAAGAGGCTCAGCAGAAAATTGTTAATGTCATAAGAAAGCTCGAGGATGCAGGCGAAATTGTAATATCCAGAGGCGGAGGAGATGAAATCATTGTATAACAAGGTCTTCAAAAACAACCAGATAACCTACGGGAGACCATATCAGATAAAGGTGCCGGATAATATCCAGGAATACGCACAAAGAAATATGGAGCCGGGATTAACGGGTGACGAGGAGCTTGATTCAACAGATCCGCAGACAATACTTGAGAATGCCAGGCGAAAGGGTGAGCTCCTTTTGGAGGAAGCTCAGCTTGAGGTAGACAAGCTTCTGCAGGAGGCGCAGATGCAGGCGGAGGAACATGCAAAGGAAGTTGCAGAGGAGGCCTGGCAAAGGGGCTATGCGGAGGGCATGGAAGCAGCCGCGGAGCAATACAGAGCCCTTATTGAGGAGGCAGAGAAGATACGCGCCAGCGCGGCTGAAGACTATGAAAGTCAAATGAATTCAATGGAAGAGGATATGGTTTCTCTTGCACTTGATGTTGCCAGGAAGGCAGTGGCAGGCGAGCTTTCCACTAATAGGGCTGTAATTATGCAGCTTATTCAGGATGCCCTGCCAAACTGCTCCAACAAAAATGATGCAATAATAAAGGTATCTGTTGAGGATGGCGATTACCTGGAGGAGAACCTGGAGGAGCTTTATTCGGGGCTGGAGGGTGTAGACGGTTTGGAGATTAAGAAGGACGGTGCCTTGAAGCCGGGTGACTGCATTATTGAAACATCACTGGGCAGTGTCGATGCAGGGACTGAAACGAGATTGGACAAGATCGAGGAGGCCTTCAAGGAAGAACTGTCAGGAAGGTAGTTAGGCATTTTGCGATGTAGCATCTCAAAAGCCTTTGTTAATGACTTAGAAGCGAGGATTTTGCAAAGTGCATGATATCCTGAGGAAATATCACGATTTATTGAAAAAATCTAATTATGTAAGATATTACGGTAAGGTCTCCAAGGTTGTCGGACTTACCATAGAGTCAGACGG
>JAAYBT010000046.1 GCA_012730015.1 Clostridiaceae bacterium | reverse complement strand
ATTACATGGTAGGCAAAAGAATTATTACTGATGAGACCAGAAAAGAAATGAAGAAGGTTCTTACTGAGATACAAAATGGCACCTTCGCCTCCAAGTGGATCACTGAGAATAAGGCGGGAGGCAGGGCTGAATTTCTTGCAACCAGAAAGAATCAGTCCGAGCATCAGCTTGAGAAGGTCGGTGCGGAGCTTAGAAAGATGATGAGCTGGCTTAAGAAGTAACACTATAGGGTCAGCTAGAAGCAATACAAGGATGAGCTGATTCACCGGCTAATACAACTGGTGAGCTGTGAAGCAAGTAAGAGTGGTTAACTGATAAGTTACAAGAAAATAGAGCTATTAAATAGAGAAAAGGCGGGAAGATACCGCCGGATACTTATAGATATGAGATGGCCGGTTTCTTTAGGGAGGCCGGGGAAAGGTATTGAGGAGGGTGGTCACATGGCAACAAGGATTAAGATTTTTGATACTACATTAAGGGACGGGGAGCAAACCCCCGGAGTAAGCTTGAATATACAGGAGAAGCTTGAAATCGCGCGGCAGTTGGTGCGGCTTGGGGTTAATGTTATTGAGGCAGGTTTTGCCATATCGTCTCCCGGTGATTTTCAGGCTGTAAAAACAGTTGCCGAAAACGTTAGAGGGGCAACGATTGCAAGTCTCAGCAGAGCTGTGGAGAAGGATATAGATAAGGCATGGGAAGCTGTGCTCAATGCGGAGAGCCCCAGAATTCACACATTTATCGCAACATCGGATATTCATATGAAGCACAAATTGAAGATGACAGAGGACGAGGTGCTTGAAAGATCGGCTGCCATGGTGAGGTATGCAAAGAAGTATTGCTCGGATGTGGAGTTCTCTGCGGAGGATGCCAGCAGGACGAGGACTGAATTTCTTTACAGGGTCCTTGAGGGGGTTATCAAAGCAGGCGCGACGGTTGTCAACATTCCGGACACGGTGGGATACGCATCTCCGGAGGAATTCGGGAGGCTGATAAAAGGGATTAAGGATAATGTCGCCGGAATCGATAAAGTTGATATAAGTGTTCATTGCCACAATGATCTTGGTCTTGCGGTGGCAAATTCGCTTGCGGCGCTTAGGAACGGCGCAACGCAGATAGAGTGCACCATAAACGGCTTGGGTGAACGTGCAGGCAATGCCTCTGTTGAAGAAATCATTATGGGTCTTCACACCAGGAAAGACTTTTATGGCGAAATGATTCACAACATAGACACAAGGCAAATATACAGAACCAGCGAGCTTATCAGCAGGCTGACAGGTATTAATGTGCAGCCAAACAAGGCGGTTGTGGGTGCAAATGCCTTCGCACATCAGGCGGGTATTCACCAGCATGGCGTATTGGAGGAGAAGAGCACTTACGAGATAATGACTCCCGAATCGATTGGGCTTTCTCAGAATACAATTGTGCTTGGCAAGCTCTCCGGGAAGCATGCCTTTGAGGAGAGGTTGAAGGAAATGGGCTTTAACCTTTCGCCGGAAGCCGTTTCCAAAGCGTTTGAGAAGTTCAAGGAGCTGGCTGATAAGAAGAAGACCGTACTTGACCGTGATATTGAGGCGCTGATTGGTGATAAGCTTTCACAGGTGAATGAGGTTTTCAAGCTGGATAGCTTCCAGATTAATAGTGGCAACAAGGTTATTGCGACGGCTACGGTGAGCATGTATAAGGATGGGGAGCTTATAACAGAGGCTTCTACCGGCGACGGCCCCATAAATGCAGCTTTTAAAGCTGTTGAAAGAACGGTCGGTTTTGAGCTTGAGCTCCAGGACTATAGTCTGAAGGGCGTTACTGAGGGTAAGGATGCATTAGGAGAGGCTACTGTCAGAGTTTTGAAGGATGACAGGATTTTCGTAGGCAGGGGTGTAAGCACAGACATCATTGAGGCTAGCGTGAAGGCTTATATCAATGCAATCAATAGAGTCGTCAGCGACCATGGCAGAAAGGCCTCGAATGGGAAGGAGACCATATGAAAAGGATTGTAGTACTGGATTCCACGCTAAGGGATGGCGCTCAGGCGCAGGGTATTTCCTACACTGTGGAGGATAAGCTGAAAATTGTTAAAAGACTTGATGCTCTTGGCGTTGATTATATAGAAGCGGGAAACCCCGGCTCAAATCCCAAGGACCTGGAGTTCTTTGAGAGGGTTAAGAAAATTGAGTTTAGCCATGCAAAGCTTATCGCTTTCGGTAGTACGAGACGAGTTGGGATTTCGGTTGAGGAGGATGCCAATGTCAAATCGCTTTTGCAAGCAGGCACGGATGCGGTTGTGCTGTTTGGGAAGTCATGGGACTTTCAGGTGACGGACATACTAAAAACCTCATTGGATGAGAACCTCAAAATGATCTCCGATACAGTCAGATATTTTAAGGGCTTAGGCAAGGAAGTTGTGTATGATGCGGAGCATTTCTTTGACGGCTACGACTCTGACCCTGTATATGCTGTGGAGACACTGAGGGCCGCGGCTGAAGCGGGCGCTGATAGCCTGTGCCTGTGTGATACCAAGGGCGGCTTTTTGCCGGCGGATATCCACAATATTACCAGGGAAATGGTGGCCAAGTTTGATATTCCCATCGGCATACATTGTCACAATGACATAGGCATGGCTGTGGCAGGCACAATAATGGCGGTACAGGCGGGTGCAAGCCGGGTACAGGGAACAATTAACGGCCTTGGGGAAAGGTGCGGAAATGCGAACCTGTGCACTATCATACCAACACTGCAGCTAAAAATGGGATACAGCTGTATACCAGAAGAGAGTATGCTTAAAATGACTACGGTGGCTCGTGCAATCAGTGAGATTTCAAATGTTATCCATGACGAAAGAGCACCCTATGTTGGGAAGGCTGCATTTGCGCACAAGGCCGGGATGCATGCCGATGCGGTGGTGAAAAACGCCTCGGCATATGAACTGCTAAATCCTGAGATGGTGGGCAACGAGAGGATATTCCTCATGTCGGAGGTTGCCGGCAGGAGTGCAGTAATCGGTATGGCAAAAAAGGTGGAGCCTTCGCTTACAAAGGACTCTCCTGAAGCCAGGCTCATTATTGAGAAATTGAAGGAGATGGAGCATGAAGGATATCAGTATGAGGGCGCCGAAAGCTCCTTTGAGCTGATTGTCAGAAAAATTCTGGGCAAATATCATCCCTCTTTTGAATTGAGGGATTTCAAGGTAATTGTTAACGAACCGGCCCATGCCAATGAGCGTAATTCATCGGCAATGATTAAGGTTAGGGTTGGAGACCAGGAGGAGATAACGGCTGCTGAAGGCGATGGCCCGGTTAATGCCCTTGACAATGCTGCCAGAAAGGCGTTGTCGAGGTTTTATCCCAGCATTCATGAAATGAAGCTGACAGACTTTAAGGTAAGAGTGCTCGATTCAACCTCGGCTACTGCAGCCAAGGTAAGGGTCTTGATTGAATCTACCGATGGGGAAGAGGTATGGACCACTATTGGTGTTTCTACCGACATCATTGAAGCCAGCTGGAAGGCTCTTGTGGATTCTATTGAATACAAGCTGGGAAAATGATAGGAT
>JAAYBT010000045.1 GCA_012730015.1 Clostridiaceae bacterium | reverse complement strand
TCCATGAAAGCATCAATAATACTCCCGCCTTTGCAGCAGCCGGAAAAAGAATAATAACTATTGTTTTTAGGATATACAAAAAAATGATCCCGATGTCCGCATATCGGACAAGGATTCAATAATACCTTGCTGCCTTGTCTCTGAGGCTTTGCGCCCGTCTGTTGAAGTATGTAATCCAATATGTTATACTTTGTATGTGTCAATCATATATCGCCTCACTTTCTGCCGCCGGTATCACCACCGGCTTTTTGTTTGTCTACACCATGATCTTTTCTTTTTCAATCCATTCCAGGAATCTTTCAATAGGAATTAAGAATTTCCTCCCCACCCTAATAACCGGCGCGCCTTCCCTGTTAATCATTTCACGCAGCTTTATATCAGAAACAGGAAAATACTTCTCCCGGAATTCCTTTGTTGTACAAAATCTTTGTTCTGTCACTGTATTCATGTTCTTAGCCTCCTAACATGTTTATTTTTCTTTTCTTCAATAGTCGACTAACCTTATCGGCAGTAGGGTCGCGATATGTCTTTGTCGTCAAGACTAATTCGCCTTCCCTGCCAGTTCCCAAATCATACTTTATTATTTCTGCTATTGCTTTGTTGCGTTTCCTTCCTATAGTACATTTGCGTGCCATTGCCTGTTTTGCCCTCATACATCACACCTCCACTTGGACACACTACACCTATATCTTTCCTTTTCACCACTCCTACACAGGGGGTCAACTGGTTACGGAGTCACCCGAAATACATTATTAATTTTAGTCAATATCTTTTGTATCATTTATTGTCTACTTTTACATCATATCATCGCTTGACACTTTATTCAATATAATATACAATACATTTAGGCATTTTCTATTGACTTATACATAGCTAGTTTTTAAGGCAATAAATATTGTCTATGAGGTGGATTATGAAAAAGGAAGATATTGCAACATTAACACTGTCGGAAGACAAAAAGACACTTTTTATTACATCAATGAATGGAGCATCCCAACAAGCCTATGATACAGGTTCATTATTAATAGATTTATTAGAGCTGGATTATGATAGTTTTTCAATGAAGTACATAATGTTAACAAGTATTCTCGGGTCAAACAGGATTGCAGATACAAACGAATTTAATATCGATGCAGAAGAAAATAAATATAACGATGTTAAAAGAGAGTTTGCGGAAGCAGCTCACATATGTTTTGATAGCGATTTATCCGGCAAATACAAAAAGATCGAAAAAGGCAATATTCAGCAAAGGTATTCGTATTATACTCTAAAATTAAATCCTACATTTGAGAACGATCTTGAAATAGATTTGAGGCTTGCAACAAGTTGTACGCCTTATATAAATGACAAGGAAATCAGTGTAAGGGATTGGATAGAAAAGATTCGGGATGTCAAAGAAGAAAATAGTGCAGATTTTATTCTTACCACACAACCAAGATTCATAGACTCCTATTGGTTTCATTCATTAGCTGACGTAATGTATTTTGAATTAATGAACGTCGTAAAAGGGAATATTGTAATTAAGCGCTGCGAAAACTGTAAAAGGTATTTTGTTCCGACTGGACGCATAGATGCCTTATATTGTAGCAGAACTGCCCCTGGGTCACAAAAGACTTGCGTTGAAATAGGAGCAATTAGCAAGTATGAAAAATGCACTAAAGAAAATCCGATTAAAAAGGCATATAGGATGGAGTATAAAAAAAGGTATGCCCATGTGTTAAAAGGAAAATCCCCGAAAAACGAATTCTTTACATGGGTTGAGAATATGAAAGTCGTTCGTGATGAAGCCTTAAAGGGGGAAATTTCATATGATAATTTTATTGAAAAACTTAAAACATAATGCTGCATTTTATGTTGCAAAGAGCATTCTGTAACATAAAGCCTAATAAAGTTCACTGTAATATTCAAGTCTCAAAAGCCGCATAAAATAAGCACTTTACAAGTTTAATAAAGTCTTATAAAGTGCTAAAAAGTATATAACTTCTTTCTCTTAATCAGGGTGTCCGGGGTTCGAGTCCCCGATGGCGTACCATAAAAAAACATCATCCGATAGGATGGTGTTTTTTTATGCGACAAAGTGAGCTCGAACCCGAGAGGGCACGAGCCGGGAAGGAAATGCATCGCATTTCCGGGCGAGTGCGCGAGGATGATTGGGGAGCTAGTAATCCGAGCGAAGAGCAATGCGAAGCAGTGCGGTCGAGTCCCCGATGGCGTACCAATGTTTATCCGCCTTTAGGCGGTATAAACTACAGATGCTTACTTTTGCAAAGCAAAAGTTTATAAAAAAAACATCATCCAATAGGATGGTGTTTTTTCATGCGACAAAGGGGGCTCTTTTGCTTTATTGCTATTGCTTTGATTCTAGCTCAAACCAAAAGACCGATCCCTTTCCAAGCTCTGATTCCACGCCATAGCCCACGCCGTGAAGCTCAAAAATCTGCTTGACGATAGAAAGCCCAAGCCCCGTTCCAGTTATTGCCCGCTTATGCTTTTTATCAACTTTATAGTATCTGTCCCAAATATAAGGTATGTTTTCTGGCGAAATGCCATCCCCGGAATCATGAACTCCGATTCGCACACTATTTTGCCCCCTTTTTTGTCTCACAATAATATGCCTGTCATCTGTGCTGTAATTGACAGCATTAGTAAGCAGATTGTATAAAGCCTGGGTGATTTTTGCCTCATCCGCCGTGACGTAGACATCTTCAGTATGCTCGAACACAATAGAATAGCCCTCATTCCTCAAAAGCTCCGAAAGCCTTGCAACCGTTTTGTCAATGCTTTCAGTGAGGTTATAGCTGCGCATATGAAGCTCCATTGTGCCGGTTTCTAGCCTGGACACATCTAGAATATCATTCACAAGAGATGAAAGCCTCTTGGTTTCTGACATAATGGTCTGCACCTGTGTAGTTGTTATTTCATCTGGAAAGTCCTGCATCATCTCGGCATAGCTGTAAATTAAGGCAAGAGGTGTTCTCAAATCGTGGGAAATATTAGCAATAAGTTGCCGCCGCAGCTCATCAACCTTCGAAAGCTCGATTGCAGTAGAATTCAGCGTATCGGAAAGCTCCTTTACCTCTAAGTATCCACTTGCGATAAAATCTGCATTGTAGTTACCCTTGGAGAGTTTTTTCGCTCTGTCATTCAGTCCTACAAGCGGCTTTGCAATGACATCTGACAAGACAAGAGCAATCGCAACAGCGGCCAAAATCATTATGGCTGTAATAATATATAGCTGTATTTGCAAGGTCGACACTGTTGCGTTCACAGGCGTAATCATGGCATGGAAGGTAAGTGAAATCACCTGTCCATTTGACAATGTAAACTCCTTCGTCTGCGTAATTGTTTCAGGGCGCGCACCACCAGGTCCACCGTTGGCAGGCATTTGCGGCTTTAAAAAATCTCTGGCAGGAGCGACTATAACGCTTTTATCTGTTTCAAGCTGAAATAAAATTTCACTTAAATCAGGGCTGTCTATGTTTTCCTCAACGAGAGCAATAGCCTGGTGAAGCTCATTGCGCCTTATCATTTTATACATGTCGCTCAAGAATACGGTTTGAAAAAGCCAGAGAATAAGGAGTAAAACACCGCAAAAAGCAAGCAGGAAAATAAAGATTTTCCATTTGAGTTTTAATCTATCCATCGAAACGATACCCCAATCCCCTAAGAGTTGTTATAAAATGCGCATATTTACCCATGTGCCTGCGAAGTAGTTTCATGTGAGTGTCAAGGGTGCGGTCATCGCCAAAATAATCATATCCCCATACCTCCGTAAGTATTTTCTCTCTGGGTATTGCAATATTTTTGCTGCGAATAAGGAAAAACAGAAGATCATATTCTTTTGGTGCCATATTTACCTGTTCCCCGTCAATAAAGACCTTGTATGCAGTTAAATCTGCTAAAAAACCATCTTTTTCAAAAATAATGTGTCCGCCCTCTTCTTTAGGAGTCTTTGCCTTTATGCGTCTGAGAATTGCATTTATCCTAAGCATAATCTCTTTTGATGAAAAGGGTTTTACTACATAGTCGTCAACTCCCACTTCAAAGCCAAAAACCTTGTCGTATTCTTCCCCACGGGCAGAAAGCATAATAACGGGAGTATCAGAGGTTTTGCGAATCTCTTTAACTGCTGAAAAGCCATCGAGCTGTGGCATCATAACATCCATTATAATTATGTCAAAGGCTTGGGCTTTGCATAGCTCTACAGCTTCCATTCCGTCACAGGCTTCGAAGACCTCGTGCCCTTCAAACAAAGCATATCGTTTTATAACAGCTCTTAAGCCTGCCTCATCATCACAAATCAATATCTTTGCCATGGCCAACCCTCCTATCTAAATAAGCAACTTCCTATGACAGGTGCAAAAACTAAACTAGCACAGAAAAATTACCGAAGACTCTATAGACATTTTATCATATAACAAATTTCATTATAACTATTTATAACTCTAGCAAAACACTAGTATATGTGCGCATTTTGCCTTATGCTAATAATTTCTTTTCTTCTTCGCTATAAAGAATGTTAAGAGCAAAACAAGAGCAAACAATCCTGAATAAAACAATAGGCTTTCGATGGTAATAGAAGGGTTGTTTGCTTGTGCTTTGAGAAGCATTGGTGACAATTCTTTGTCTGTGGGTATCTTTTGCATCATAGGCCCACGATCAGGCCAGCTTTCTGGATGGTTTGGCTCGAAGCTTTCGCCACCTTGCTGATTGCCCCACTTAGTCGGTCGTTCTGCTTCATTAGGGTGATTGCCGCCTCCCATCATGCTGCCAAGTGAAGTAAGGTCTAAATTACTGGCTGAAATTAGCTTGTCAGGGTTTTCAGTCTGCGCTGCTGTAGTAGAGGGAACTGTGCCATCAAGCTGTCCCTGTATGCTCTGGTATCGCAGATTACCAAGAGTTTTGAAAGCTTCAACTGCTGCTTTGTATTCTTCAAAAGTACAAAAGGCTGTGCTGTCCTTCTTAACATAATTGGAAATAAGCCCATCAAGCAGGTTAACTTTCTGCTCCCATTTACCGTCCTTGAAGTAGCTTGTCATTAGCTCTTGCAGATAGCCATGGTATGCTTCTAAATACTCCGCATTGGAGAACAGCTTTTCAATCAATGGACGAGAGCTCAATTCCACACCGCTTACGGGAGTATCTATTGGGAAGTTGATAACAGAAGATGCATTCTTGCTTTGAAATCCACCCCATGCCAGATTGTAGTCCCAGGGCAGGATTGTGACCTTACCCTCGTTCTCGTAGAGGTAATAGTTCTGCGCCATGCTCGATGAATAACTATCAAGATTCACCACAATGGTATGAGCTGCCAGATACCGTAATATCTGGTCAACATCTAAATAAGCATCCAGGTTATCTCCCGTAGACAAAGCCTTCAAAGCACTAATAACTCGCCCAAAATCACTTTCATCGCCTTTACCTGCGACATTATTGAAGATTGCACTGTATGAGGAAGCTTCGTCTGTCGAATATTCCAAACTGCCTCCGTTACTTTCTCTGCCCCCCATGAAACCTCCAAAATTTCCGTTGGGCCTCTCCATTTGTCCGCCGCCGATTTGACGGTCGGCCGGCTTTGCTGCAGGAGGTGACGATGGTTGCACATCGCCCATATCCATGCTTTTTACGTTATACATCATACCGTGGGTTGTACCAAATGTCCTTGCTTCATAGCTGTCGCCGTAAGTTTCCACTGCAAGATAAAGCCCCCAGCCGTCGCCATTTACCTTGATATCCGCAAATCCGAAGTATGGCGCATCTACGTCGATTTCCCGCATTAACTCATAGGAAACATACTCCTTCATATAAGTACTATCCCCTAGCATATTGTTGACTACAAAACCATCAAGCCCGAAGCAAGTCTGACCCTTGATGTACTCATCAAATTGCAAGCGAAAACTATATCTGTCGCTTTCGGAGCTTGCCACCTGGGTCAAGCTCGAGTTGCCCTTTGTACGAATACCCACATTTTGAAATTTGCTTCCGTTAACAAGCACATCTACCATAATATATTGCTCGCTTGTGGCATTATCCATCATTTCCTGCCAATCAGCTTCATCTGCAATAATCTCAATAGAAATAATATCAGCGCCGAATATCCTAGTTGCGTACTCAGGTTCAGTATTTGTGTCGCCCTTTTCATTTTGAATATTTCCTATTGCCACCAGAGCAATACTGGCTATCAAGGCAAAAACCACGGCTATTGCAACAATTACATTTATTCTTTTACTCTGTATCATGCCTTCACCTCAAATCTTAGCATGTCTAGCCAGTATATTCGCCGTTATAGCTTACAAGACAGGCATTGTTCACACCGTTTATCTCCAGTAATTCATTAAGAAGCTTTGCAGACATATCTATAAGTCGCACTTCAACTGTAAGCTCTATTCCATTGCTGGAAACTGTTTTTGCCTTGATTAGGCTTTTCTTTGTTTTTGCTTTAATTACTTCCACGCAATCGCTTTCAGCTTTATCATTTTCAAGATTTAGAACCATTATATATGGGGTGTCATTGCTTTTCCTGTTAACAAACACAAGAAGAATGATACCAATGAAAACCGAGCCGATCACTGCAAGAGGGATAAGTCCTGCTCCAACTACAATACCCGCTGAGATTGACCAAAACAAAAAGGCGATATCTAGTGGTTCTTTCACAGCCGTTCTGAAACGAACGATTGACAAGGCACCGACCATGCCAAGTGACAAGACAATGTTTGAAGTGACTGCAAGGATAATGAGTGTGGTAATCATGGACATAGCCATTATGGAAACGCCAAAGGACGCGGAGTACATTACTCCAGCAAATGTCTTTTTGTAAACGTAAGAAATAAATAGTCCAATAGCAAAACTCAATAGCATAGCAATTACCACATCTAGAATAGAAAATTCTGCTGCTTTTTCTAAAAAACTTGATTTGAAAATATCATTAAATGTCATCACAATATACCTCCAATTTATATGATTCTAGTTACTGCGTATTTGGAAAAGGCAGTATTTCTTCTACTGGAAAGAGACACTATACCACGGATTACCTCGGGCAAATAGCTGTCATACTTCACCTCGAGAATATAGACTCCCGAAATTGGTACAGTAACGGTGTCAGGTTTCAAAAAGCCATGGGCCTTGTTGCTTGTGCGAATGTCATAATCCACGGTTACACGCACATTTCCCATTGGGTAGATGAAAGCCTCCCGCTGATAGTCTACGATGCTTTTAGCTCGAAGCTGCTGGTAATGCATTTTAGCGTATAGCTCCCTGCACAGATAGTTCTCGTTTTCTAACATAGCAGAAAGGTCGCCGTCAAGCAGTCGTATACATTCATCTTCCGTTATAATGGCGCTCTCCTTAAAACAAAGACCATTTTTTTTACTCTTTTTCTCAAGTTTGATTAAGGATGTGTCATCGTTATAAATACGTAAGCGGAACTTTTCTCGCTCATTTACTCCATCAAGCTTTTCTTTTAACGCTTTATCCTTGTAATTGTCAAAGTAGAGGCTCTTAACCCGATAGCCATATCCCACTGCCGCATTCTTGTCGATGCTGGCCACAAATGGAAGCCTTGATCTAAGCTGCAATAAATCGGAATAGCTTATATAGTGCTTAAGCTCATGTCTGCCTCGTGATTCCCTAATATTGATCACTCCTTTTGTTTGGAATAATTTAATTCTAAACCAGTAAACTGAAGTGCAATTGTTTATTATCTGAACTTTAGCTGAAGTAACTTATAAGAATAACCTATGATATTTACAAAAATTACATGATAATTACATACATCTTGCTTTTTTTTACACTTTTCAAGAACATATTTAGATAGTATACTATATGTATTCGGCAAATTTTTCTTCAAATTTTATTTTTTAGCAAATGTTCACTTAATGTACTGCTTAGTACTCATTATTACCGCACCCCTATTAAGGTAAAGGAAGTGATACAATGCTTTCGATCGCTATTCTTGACGATAATATTAAGTTACTCGAAAATTATGAACAGCTCATACCTGACTGGTTTGACAAGTATAATATAAAAGGTCGAATTGTAATCGCGACAACCGATTACAAGGTATTTTTGCGCGAAGTCCGCGATCAGTTAGCTAATGTGTGCATAATTGATATCAATCTTCAATCTGAGGTAAACGGAATCTATATAGCCAAATGTCTCAGAAGAGAAAAGATTAAGGCTGAAATAATATTCTGTACCGGTATGCTTGAATTCATTCAACAAGCCTTTGATGTAAACGCATATCAATTTATAACGAAGCCTGTTGGCAGGAACCTGGAAAAATGTCTTGTGAAACTTAACAAAGAAATAAAGGAGCGCGAAGATAACAAATGCATTATTGAAATAAAATCCGGATTTCGCATTTTTTATATTCCAATGGGCTTCATTTCTCACATATGCCGTGAAGGAAACAAATCAACTATCTATACAAATAACCGTATTATCGAAGTTTACGATAGTCTGGAATCATTAATTTCACAATTAAATGATTTAAGGTTCATAAGATGCCACAGAGCTGTTATAATTAATAAGGAGTATCTGGACTATATTGACAAAAAGAATAAGAACTTAGTTTTAACCAATGGCTTCAAGTGCAAGCTCGGCTCCACTTTCAACCATCTTATTGAACCATTGAGCATTATGAAAGGAAGTAACACCTTATGATATATGAAATAATTATAAATCTTTCTTCGTCTCTTATTGGAGCTCTGCTGGTTCTCTTTTTCTTCAGTTCTGTAATAGGTCGGCAATTCGAAAGGGATGATAAGCTTATTTTCATAATACTATTTAGTCTCCTTAATGGTCTTGTATCAACATTAATGTCAGCATTGGCATACAAATCTGTTATTCTAGTGATTATGAGTATCTTAATAATTAAAATAATACTCAAGGTTACGCTGCTTCAGTCCTTCATATCTTTCGCGATATATGCAATCGGCCTTGCTATAGGTAACGCGCTAATTGCCTTGTTAGCCAGCATCATTATTGAGGATATTTGGATAAAATTGTTTCATGACAATATTGCGTGGATGATTATAGGAAACTTGGCATCAAGTGTTTTTGCACTTTTATTAATAATAATAATCAAACCTTTTAAACTACTATTTAAGTCTTTGAAGAATAATAGATTCCTGTACATACTAACTGCTATCACTTTGATTATTATTGCCTCTGCCTTCGCTTTACATTACTATATGGATGCCTTCAGCTTCTTTGCCTATGCAATCATTTCAATAACTGTCATGTCCTATTGCATATTCACTATTATAGTATGGTTTAGCACGCTCAAGAAGACAATCGATCAGGAGGAGCTCGCTCAGCAGAAGTTCTACAACGAATCTCTTCGAACTACTCTCTTTGATCTTCGGCGATTTAAGCATGACTGGAGCAACAACATGACCGTCATTTCTTCAATGCTGAAAATGAATAAAATCAAGGAAGTGAATGACTATGTCTCCGAGCTTATCGCACAGAAAAAAGAGATTGCCAATACCGAAATATTTAATATCAAAAATGCCGGTCTCTTCGGAATAATATCATCAAAAATGAGTCAGGCTAGTGAAGCAGGTACAAAAATTGAGCTAAGCGTACTGGGAGTGATTGAGAACATACCCGGCATAAAAATCTCTGAGCTGTGTGAGATTGTCGGTATTTTCATAGACAATGCAATAGAAGAAGCAGCTAAAATAGAGACTAAAGTTGATATTATGGTGCGAAAATCCGAAGACCACGTAGAAATATCGATTTCCAACGGCTATGCCAGCAGTCCGGATCTGAGACTAATCTTTGAGGATGGTTACTCGACAAAGGGTGACAACAGAGGAATGGGGCTTGCTATTGCCAAAAAGATAATAGATAAATACAAAAACATTCTCCATATAGCAAGTATCGAAGATAATGTATTCTCACAAACAATCGAAATAAGGGATGAAGGGGTAGAATAACCCCCTTCTCAATCCTCCCTAATCAGGGATTTAGGACATTCCTTCTGATAGCATGACCATAACCAGCAGCCATATGTGGAAACAGTAGTTGCCAGGAACACACCTATCATTGCTGCGGAGCAAAGAAGAATCTTCAGATAGTTCTTTTTCATACCGAGGCCTCCTCTCTTCCATACTTGCTTCTTGTAATTTTGTAAAGCAATGGTGTCATTAAGACCGCTTGGACAAGGCATGTAAAAAGTATAATGTTTGACCAGGGCTTGTCCAAAAAATAGGCTCCCGCAAAAAGAACAGTCAAGAGTACGAAGCCCCCTATCCTGAGCTGCTTGCGCTGCTTTTTCGAGTTTACAGGCTTCTGGGGCATATCTGCAGGCGCATATTTGTAAGCTATGATATATGAAAACGGTATTATAAGAACTAATAGATAAATCTTATCTATGCTAGATATAAACGATAATGCAACTATCCCAAAAACTATACAGGAGTGCGTTATGATGCAGCCAAGGTGTGTTTTTGCGTGAAGCCCTCCCAGAAAGGTCCTCTGCAAACCATATATGACAATAACTCCAAGCACATAGGGAAGAATATTCAACAAGGCCGCAACGATAACAATGAGCCCAATCTTTACTATTTCAGACAAGGTCATATAAACTCCGTATTCGACGATTTCCCTTCGCTCAGGATTGACATTGGGTAAGGTTTCGTAAATGATGTTTGTAATATACCTACTAATTTTATCAAACATTGTTATCACCTACTTGTATTATATTATTTTTTATATCCAATTTCCATATGTTTGCTGAAATGACGTAATAAGTCATTGAAATCCCTTTTTTTACATTTCGATAAATATAAAAATAATTAGCTTAAGTTAACAAACATAGGCTGAGCGATACTTTCCAAGTAATTATTCAAAACTTATTAATATAATAGTAACACAAAAATGATATTTTTACTATTGTTTGACATTCGTATCAAATAATGATATTTTGATTTCATAAATTTATAGGAGGCAAAGCAATGCAAGCCGGTCTAGCCGAATGTACATTTTTGATGCTAAGTGTTATAAGAAATATGTATAAGCAGGAGAAAATAACCATCGATGAATTCCTAAACTATACGGAAATGAAGATACCCTTTTTGTCACAAAATATCGAGAGCATTTCTTCTGAGAACGATAAGATAAAGGCAAATAGAGTGTTGTGCGAGTGTGCTTCAATTATATGCGAGTACCAGTATTCTCTATGACCTTCATTACTGCTTCTACTCCGTTTTCATATTCATTCTTTGTCATAGCCCCAACATACTTACCAGCCGAAGCCTCCAAATCGTATATTGCCTGAACCAAAGCCTCTTCATCCAAATTCTCTTCCTGCAATACCATGCTAAAGCCCTGCTTCTTGAAGGATTCAGCGTTTAGTATCTGATCGCCTCTGCTCGCAGCTTTTGAAAGAGGGATGAGCAGGTTGGGTTTCTTCAAGGCCAGCAACTCAAAAAGAACCGTGGATCCGGCCCGTGATACAACCAAATCGGCTAATGCATAAATATGAGACTGCTCTTCGCTAATGTATTCAAACTGCTTATAGCCCTTTTTCCCTTCCAGATCCATGAGAATGTTGCCCTTGCCGCATATATGGCATACGTTGAAATCATTCAGTAAAATATCCAGAGCTTCTCTAATGACTTCATTGATTTTCCTAGAACCCTGACTGCCCCCTATAACCATAATAACCGGCTTTGAGTTGGTAAAGCCGCAGATGGTTCTTCCTCTTGACCGATCCCCTTTAAGAAGCTCTCCCCTGATTGGAATGCCGGTTCTAACTCCCTTTTTTGATGGAATATATTGCTCGGATTCGGGAAATGTATAGCAAACCTTTTTAGCAAAGGGCATGGATAGCTTGTTTGTCAAGCCAGGAGTGATGTCTGATTCATGAATAATAACAGGTATTCTTCGTAGCCATGCAGCCCAGACAAGTGGACAAGATACAAATCCCCCCTTGCTGAAGACCAGAGCAGGCTTCAATTTACCTAGCAAGGAATAGGCCTGAAACAATCCGCCTGTTACCCTGAAAGCATCGGAGAAATTCTTTAGGTCAAAATACCTGCGTAGTTTTCCGGTGCTGATAGAATAATAGGGAACTGCTTCGTTTTCTATCAACTGCTTTTCAATTCCATCCCGGGACCCTATATAGTGAATACTATATCCAGCCCGCTTCAAAGCAGGCAATAATGCAATATTTGGAGTTACATGGCCCGAGCTTCCCCCACCTGTTAACACTATCGTCTTCATTTTGCTTATTCACTCCATTAATTATGAAGGATTTATTAGGAATTCTTCATTATTACACTCTCGATGGCATTAGCAACATCCTCACAGGAATCGCAGCATTTCTCCAGGTAATGGTAGGTAGTATCCCATGCCGCCAACTCCCTGTTATCGGTGCAATTTACATAAAGACTCCTCATAGCCTCAGTATAGAGAGCGTCTCCTACCTCCTCCAGACGATTGATTTCAACAACCAGCCCATGGAGGTTTTTGCTTTTTCTAAAATTGTGAAATTCGGCCAGCGCAATCTTCAATGAGTCACAGCACTTCAGTATAACATCAGTCATCTTAAGAGCATGCTCAGTAACATTCTTAATGTTGTACATATACATCCGCATCAATACATCCTCGATTGTATCCGTGACCGTATCGATTGAATTTGCCATAGCCATTATGTCTTCGCGCTCAATGGGTGTAATAAACTCCCGCACAAGCCGCTTAATCATTTTATGCCTTGCTTCATCTCCGCTATGCTCAATTGCATGCATTTCTACCATCTTCTCCGGCAATCTCTCTGTGTCGAAATTGTTCATTATATCATTCAGCAAATAAGCCGCTCTGCAGGAATACTCAACCAATTCGACAAATGTATCAAAGTAGCTATTATCTTTTTTACGCGCCATATCTCTTCCTTCTCCAATCATTATATTTTGTCTGAACTAAAATATTCTCATAAATAGCAGTGCCATTAAGTATCCAATCAATCCACAGCCCGGAAATGTCAAGAGCCAGGCTAACAGCATTTCCTTGACTATACCCCAGTTCACAGAGGTAATTCTTTTTGCTGCACCAACCCCCATAATAGCTGTGGTTTTCGTATGTGTCGTGCTGACCGGTAAACCCTGAGAGGATGCCAAAAACAAGCATATTACACTGGCTAAATCGGCCGAGAAGCCCTGGTAGGTTTCCAGCTTTACCATATCCATGCCCACAGACTTAATAATACGCATGCCACCAATCGAAGTGCCTAAGGCCATCACTAAAGAGATTAGAATGGTTAGCCAGATTGGAACGCCAAATTCGGATACTGTTGCTTGTCCCCTTGATAGGAAAATCCCGAGCAAAAAGATTCCCATGAATTTTTGTCCGTCCTGAGCACCATGCATAAAGGCCATTCCAGCAGCGGCAGATACCTGTGCATACCTAAATGGTGAATAAGCCTTTTTTCTGTCGATCCTTTTGCAAATAAGTGCCATTAATTTAGCTATTAGCCAGCCGCTGCCAAACCCAAGTAAAAGAGAAAGCAGCAGGCCATAAATGACCTTCATCCATTCATCTGGATTTATACCGGAAATTCCTCCCTGTAAGGCAATAGCAGCACCGCTGACACCTGCAATTAGTGCATGGCTCTCACTGGTTGGAATTCCAAACCACCAGGCCGCCACTGCCCATATAACGATTGCAAACAATGCTGCACACAATGCTATAAGGGCGTTGCCTGAATCTCCTCCGAAATCGACCATGTTAAAGATGGTCTGAGCAACCCTGGCATTGAATGCTGTCATGACCAGAATGCCCAGAAAATTAAACACAGCTGCCATAATAATAGCAGGCCGCGGGCTCATTGAACGAGTTGATATGCAGGTGGCAATAGCATTTGGAGCATCGGTCCAGCCATTTACCATGACAACGCCCAATGTTAGCAGGACAGTTACCAATAAGACCGGATTCGCTATTACTTGTCCTAGAAAATCAATAAATGTAATTGTCATTGTTCATCTTCTTCCTATTGTTCTCTTGTGCTACTATTTGTAATCATAATTGCAAAAGATAGTATTTCAAACGCTCTTAGCATACCATTTTTTTTTACTACACGCAATATAATAAGGAAGAAAACGTAGTCTTAGAACCTCAAATCTCTTTCGCCCTCTCGTATCTTCTTGAGATAATCGGCTGCTCTCGCCCTTTGTTTTTCATTGGGCACTGTATTAATTTCCCTGTCAATCATTTCTTGACCCATTAGTCTCAGCTCACCATCAGCATAGTCCCTTAGGTACTCCTCGAATGTGAGTAGTGCATTTGGAAGGCAGCAATTTTTAATTTGCCCCGATTTGGCCAATGGCATAAAGCGGTCGCCCGTTCTCCCCTCCCTGTAGCAAGCTGTACAGTAGCTTGGGATATAGCCATCACTAACAAGCCCCTTGACTACATCAATAGGCTTCCTGTGATCGGCCAGATTGAACTGTGGCTTTTCTTCCACGCCACCATCGTCAACAGCTGCCTTTCTTGCATATCCTCCAACCCCAACAGAAGAACCGGCACTCATTTGAGAAATACCTATTTCTAATAGCTCGTTACGGAAATCCACACTTTCACGAGTAGACAAGATCATCCCAGTATAAGGCACCGCAAGGCGAATTGTTGCAACTATCTTTTTAAAATCCCTGTCGTTCACCAGCCAGGGGAAGCTGTCATAGTCAACACCTTCAGCCGGCAAAAGCCTTGGAAAGGAAATTGTGTGTGGCCCAACGCCTGCAACTGCCTCCAAATGCTCCGCGTGCATCAGCAGTGCAATCGTCTCATAATGATAATCATACAGGCCAAATAAAGGCCCAATACCTACATCATCAATGCCTCCGCCAAGCATGGCCCTATCCATGGCCTCGGTATGCCACTCATAATTATGCTTGGGCCCCTTGTGCATCTCAAGATAGGTAGGCTTGTGGTATGTTTCCTGGAATAGTATATAAGTACCAATCTGTGCGTCCTTAAGCTTTTTATAATTCTCTGCTGTTGTTGCGGCAATATCTACATTTACCCTGCGGATTGCTCCGTTTTCAAATTTCTCATCGTAAATTGTCTCTATACACTCCAGTATATAATCAATCGGACATATCTCATCATCTTCACCGGCCTCCAACAGCAGCCTTTTATGCCCCATAGCCTCCAGCGCCCTTACCTCCTCCCGTAGCTCCTCCTGAGTGAGCTTATGCCTGCCAATGTTATTGCTGCATTTATATCCGCAGTATTTGCAGTTATTTACGCAATAGCTGGATAGATACAGGGGCGCAAATAAAACAATCCTTTTACCATAGATCTCTTCCTTTACCTCTCTTGCGATTCTATACATCCTCTCCAGTGTTTCATCATCGTCAATCTCAAGCAAAACTGCAGCCTCTGTGTGCGTCAGGCCTTTATATTCCCTTGCCTTCTCAAGAATTTTGTCAATCTCAGCCTTACTTTTCGAAAGCCTTTTCCCCTCACTGATTGACTCCAAGACCTCTGCATCATCAATAAATTCATTCGAGTCCATAGATTTTACATTATACATAATAGTTGTCACCCTTCATCTAATATATTTTATACTATTTAGTTTGCTTTCTAATTCACTTCACAAACTACGTTTTCTCATCTAGCCTCCTTGGCTTAACTTAAATTTATTTTGTCGAGAATCCCCGACAAGTAGGCAATTGCAACACCGTAATTTGTCATAGGCACCTTCTGTTCGCAAGCCCTTTCTACCCTTGAAAGAACGTATTTGCGATTAAACATACATGCCCCGCAATGAATGACTAAATCATAGCTTGTAAGGTCCTCGGGGAAATCTGTCCCACTGACAATGTCTATGTGCAGCTTCTGACCGATTCTTTTTCTGAGAAGAGCCGGTATCTTCACTCTTCCAATATCCTCAGAAAGCGGAGCATGTGTGCAGGCCTCTGCTATAAGCACCCTTGAATCCTCTCTAAGCATATCGATGGCTGCAGCGCTTTGCGCGAAGTATTCCACATTTCCCTTATAGCCCGCAAACAATACTGAAAAGGAGGTCAATTTGCATTGCTTTGGCTTTTTTTCGTAGACACTCCTGAAATACTGCGAGTCAGTTATAATAACTGCCGGCGGCGTAGCCAAAGCTTTTATTGCCTCATCAAGCTTATCGGCGCCAACACACAAAACAAGACACTTTCTATCCAGCAGTTCCCTGAGTGTCTGCACCTGCGGCAGAATCAGCCTGCCCTTTGGAGCCTGTATGTCCTGGGGCATAACTAGCATTACGGTATCCCCATCCTCAACTATTCCTCCTGTAATGCTCAATGAATCGAAGTCCTCCGGCAAGCTGCGAATGAGCTCGGAGAATACCTGTTCAATCCCGGTCTTTTCTCTGGCGCTTACCACAATAGGCCTTATGCCAGTGCTTCTGTCAATATGGTCGCAGGCAGCACTTGTGTTGCCTTTTAAGTCTGATTTGTTCAAAACAGCTATTACCGGGATGTTTTTCTCTTTGAACTCATCTATCCATTTCTTTTCCAACTCCATATCACTGGCCTGAGTGATATCACTTGTCTTCGCAATGTCCTTTGCTACTACATCTTGGCTAAATACAACAAGTGCAATGTCTGTTTTATTCGCAGCCTCCCTGGTTCTTTCAACCCTTAGGCTGCCAATTTCGCCATCATCATCGAAGCCTGCAGTATCAATCAGAAGGCAAGGCCCTATTGGATGAATTTCCATTGATTTATATACAGGATCCGTTGTTGTACCTGCATGCTCAGAAACAATTGCTGTATCGTGCCCTGTGATTGCGTTGATTAAGGAGGACTTGCCGCTGTTTCGTCTTCCGAAAACACCTACGTGTAAGCGGTTTGATCTGGGTGTTGCATTTAGGCTCATAATCCTCACCACTCCTCTTCATAGATTTACTGCTTTCATCTTTTCCCGCCGCTATCCTATTATTCTTCCTCTGCTGCTACCTTTACTTATACTTAACACTTCACTTGCTTTGCCTATATCCTTTATTCAGGCTCAAAATCTCCCCGGTCGACAACAATATCGTAGCCGATTTTCTTAAGGCGGTTCTGCAGAGAAATGAGACCTTCTGCTGCCTCTTCACCAGTGCAAATTTTGTCGTCATAAATCGAATACTTACTCCTCACGCCAATCGGTGATAGGTTTGGCATAACTACATTTGCACCTGCCAGAATTCCCAGTTCCCTTCCCTGCGGATTTATCGTTCCAAGCGCTGTTGTCGCAGGCATCAGCACCCTGGGCAGCATAAGGCGCAATATGCCTATTAGAAACAAAGTTAATTCCAGGCTCCCTGATGAGAAATTGGCAAAGGGCGACTGCTTGTGCGATATGAAGGGTCCGATTCCAACCATCTGAGGTTCAAGCTCCTTAATAAACAATAAATCCTCCGCCAGGTATTCGGCACTCTGGTATGGAGAGCCAACCATAAAGCCTGCCCCCGTCTGATATCCTATTTTCTTCAGGTCATAAAGGCATCGTTTTCTGTTCTCGATGCTCAATCCAGCCGGATGTATTTTCCCATAGTGCTCCGCATTGGCACTCTCATGACGCAGCAAATAACGATCCGCACCTGCATTAAAATACCGCAAATACTGTTCGTAGGTCCTCTCCCCGATAGAAAGAGTAATCGCACAATCTGGATAAGCCTTTCTAATAGAAGCAATAATATCTACAAGCTTCTCGTCGGTATACCACAAGTCTTCTCCGCCCTGAAGTACAAAGGTTCGAAAGCCAAGCTCATACCCGTTTTCGCAGCATTGCATTATTTCTTCTTTTCCAAGGCGGTAACGCTCAGCCTTCAGATTGCTCCTCCTGATTCCGCAATAATAGCAATCTCTATTACAGTAATTCGTTATTTCAACTAAGCCGCGTATGTATATTTTTCTGCCGAAAAAAGAATCAATCACCGCTCTTGCCCTAGTAAACAAATACTGTGCATCCTCCTGCGTAAAGCCTTTAAGGAGCGATATAAGCTCGCGACTTTCAAGCATTTTATCCTTGCTCAATTTGTCAATAAGCTCTCGCATTATGACGACCCTTTCCCTCCATCATCGGAAGATAGCTTGGAGTATAGTGTCTTTGCCGTCACATCGGGCAGCATGCCCAGCTTGCCAGACAATGCGCTGATTACATCATTGGGCGCATCCATTACTATGCTGATAATAGAAATGTTCCTCTTTTGATATGGTAGTCCCATGCGCCCGATGATATATTGACCATACTCATGTAAAATATTGTTCAGCTTTTCAACTGACTCCGGGTTCTCCACAATAATACTGATAGCTGCAATCCTTGTATCCATCTTACCTAACCTCCGCCCGATAAAGTATAAAAGATTTAAACAAAAAATCCCTGTACCGTAAGGCACAAGGATATAATGTTTCAGACGCGGCTCACACTGTGAGCACAGCCAAAATATCACATATTCTCTTGCCTTCACATTCGGGGCGAGCCCTCATGTCTCAGTACAATTGCTTTTTTGAAATGGTTCACTGAAAGGATTTCCCTCGCAATTCACCTAAATATATCTTACAATCTTTTTCAAAAGATTACAAGTGATACTCATACTCTTGTTCCGGAAAACAGGCTATATCAAAACTCCTTATTTCTGTATTCGGAATCAAATTCCCAGGGCGCACCTCCGCAGAGGCATCCTCCGTCCACAACGAAATTCGCACCGGAAATATAGCTTGATGAATCTGATGCCAGCAGCGCTACAATTCCAACCATTTCATCCGGATATCCCGGACGTCGCATTGCAATACGGTCACGAAGATAGTCACCCCGAGTCGGATGATCCCAGGTAACCTGTGTAAGCGGCGTTAGTACATGTCCGGGCGACACTGCATTAGCACGGATACCCCACTCTGCCCACTCAACCGCCATTGCCCTTGTAAGCCCCAATACACCACTTTTGGATGCACCATAGACGCTGCATCCGCCCAACATCGCCGTTGCATTATGTGAGCCTATGTTAATAATACTACCGTTCTTCTTCTTCATCATATGGGGAACCACAGTCTGAGTTATGAAAAATACGCTCTTCAGATTGATGTCCATAATTCTGTCATAGGTGTCTTCCTTAACATCCATGAAGCCCTCGCGTTTATTTATCCCAGCCACGTTTATCAGTACATCAATTGTTCCATATTCCTTAACTATGGATTCAACAACAGATTTTATGCTGTCCATGTTTGTAACATCCATGACGAAGGATTTCGATTTGCCACCCTCTGCAGCGATTTCATCCTCGAGAGTCTTTAAGCCTTTTTCAGAAATATCGCAATTGCACATAATTGCTCCAATTCCTGCCATTCCCTTTGATAATGAACCACCTATACCACCTGCTGCACCGGTCATCATAATTATCTTTCCTTCAAGTGAAAACAGCCTTCTTAGATTAGCATCAATTGACATCTTTTTTCCTCCCTCTGCAACATATTATTCAACATTCCATCCATTACTATGTCACCGATATCGTACACTCAACTATCATTATTTGTCAAGAAACCGCTTTTCTAATCAAGCCATAATATTATTTAATCTTTTTTAGTCACCAGCACACTAATGGGCCAAATACCCGCCATCCACAACTATGGATGTTCCGGTAATAAATCCCGAAGCATCACTTAACAAGAAAGCCGTTGCATTGGCAACATCCTCAGGCTTTCCGATACCCATAATCTGTCTTTTTTAAGCTCTGCATCAAAATTTCTGTTATTTACAATGTCCCCTTGCTTGCACAATATGCACTCAAGCCTCTGGCTCCTACTTTACTTGATATTGAGGATATGGCTACTATACTGCCTCCATTATCATTATTCTTTTTATCTGAGAGCTGCTTCACAGGTTCAATAAAGGAAAAAAAATTGACTGACAATATATTTTGTAAATCACTCAGCTTTAGTATAATCGGTATAGATTTAAAATTAGTAGAATCTGACGTAAAAGCTTGATGCTGATTCAAGTAAAGAAAATAATAGAAGTTTATAATATGACACAACGTTGTCATATTATGTTTGATACAATGTATAAGAAGATCTCAAACCGGAGGGCAATTATACATATGTGTAATCTCATTAACCGAACAGCGAGGATTTTTGTTATTCTGTTGTGCTTTGTTTTAAGATAGCAAGCTTATTATATTATTAAATACTCTATATGAGTAGGAATCAAAAAAATATGGAGGAATCGTGCATAATGTCAACAGATTTAAATTTTTCAAAAATTTCCTGCAAAGGAACTTCTTATGAAATAGGTTCTATGTTAGGAGAGCTTCTAGAACAAAATCCAGAACTTCGAAAAATAAACATTGAAACTACTGAAAATGGAGTTGACTCAGAGACACTCAAAAAGAAGCTTATTCTTTTAAAAGAGTTCTGTCCGAATGTTATTGAAGAGGCAAATGCAGTATCAGACAGAATAAAAATTCCAATATCAAGACTTGCGGTATTTAATGACAGCTCACTATCCTCGGGGGCTTGCAGCCAAATGGCGGCATTGCCTTCTATTACAAAAAACGGACATTTATTAATAGGAAGAAGCTATGAGTTTGTTCATGATGATGAAAAAAATCTTGTAGTTATTGATGCGGATAATTATCCGGCACATATCGGATTTTCATTGTTTTTATTTGGACGCTTTGACGGAATTAATGAACATGGATTGACAGTAACAATGTCATCCTGTGAATTCGGCCAGCCGTCTTACGGAGAGGGTTTATGGTTTCCGCTTGTATTACGTGCTATTTTAGATAACTGCACAAAGGTTGACGAGGCAGTATATCTGTTAAAGCAAATGCCGGTGCGCTGTTGTGCGAACATATTAATTGCAGACCGATACGGAGATGCGGTTTTAGCTGAAATTATCTGCTACGGTGATAACCGAAAAATATCGTTGAGAAGAAGTGATGAGTATTTAATATCCACAAATCATTATGTGAATTACGATATGTTGAAATACGATAATAATCACGGCAAACACTCAGAAATGCGATATCAAGCTATTGAAAAGCTATTAAGGAAGGAAAAAGGTGAAATTTCTGAGAGCCATATAAAATCGTTATTATCCAAAAAAATACCAAATGGCGTATGCTGCTCATACTACGAAGACGGGCTTGGTACACTACATTCAATGCTGTTTGATTTAACCGACTGCACAGTTGATATATGCTTCGGTTCGCCAAATCTGCATATGTTTGAAAGGGTATCTTTTAACGAACCAGTAGGTATATCCTTGTTTAATGTGCCTTATAAAAATGAATTCCCCCAAAACCCTAATGATTTTTGGCAGACATTGCCAAGGGAGGTAAAGTAATGAATGATTTAATTAATTGGCTTCTCGAAGACGAGACACCGGAAATAAAATACAGAACTATGATTGAACTTCTTGATAAACCCCGTGAAGACTTGTCTGTAGATAGTGCTTATAAAGCATTAATTGATTCGAAAGCAGTTGCAGCGGCTATAGACAAGTTTAAAGCGGATAAGAAATGGGAAGATTTTAACGCTTTATGCACCCTAGCTGAATTTGGATTGACAAAAGACGATGTTCCCATAGACCATTACGTACAGCGTTTTATTACTGCCACAAATTTTGACAATTTGATGTGCGGCAAAGTGCTTCTGTTAAGAAATTTAGTGGCACTCGGTTACTTCGATGACGACCGCGTGCAGGGTGAAGTATCAAAGGCTTTTTCCATTATCCGTGAAGATGGCTCCTTTAGATGCTTAAGCAAAACAAAGAAAACAAATGACTCTGATTTATCTGATATGGGCTGCTACAGACAGACCACTACCCATCTTTTGCTTGCGGCGGAGCTGAAAAAGAAAGGTATTATCTTGCCCCAGTTTGAACAGCTCATAAGCTTCTACCTAAATCATGATGTAGTTTTTCGTCTCGATAACAAAGACGACTTTATAATAAAAGAAATGGCAGGAACATTCTATCCATTTGACGCTGTAAAAATGGGTCTGCAAATGATTATGTACGGACTTTCTGTTTTGGGTGTAGCGAATAATCCTCATTGTGAAGATGCATGGGTATTATTGGAAAATAAAAAAGATGCCGAGGGACGATATGTTCTTGAGAAATCATTCTCTAAGCCTTATTTCAATGTAGGAAAGATAGGAAAACAAAATAAATGGGTTACTCTATATGTGCTCCTTGCCAAGAAATATTGCCATAAGGTTTTACCCCAATAAATCTACGGAAAAAAGGCCTCCACTTTTTATAGCGAAAGCCCTCACAAGGCTCGGATTTACTGGCCTTGCGACCAATAAATCATTTCTGCCCTGTCTTTTTGGTGGAGCATATGGGATTCGAACCCACGACCTTCGCGTTGCGAACGCGACGCTCTCCCAGCTGAGCCAATGCCCCATGTTTACTTGTGTTGCGGGTTTTTTCCGTAACCCACCAAACGGTTCGCATACCCAAATGCGACAATGGCATAGAACTAGCCCGTTTCCTCTCCCAGCTGAGCCAATGCCCCATGAATTAATGGTTTTATTATAGCACTTCAATATTAATATTTTCAACCAAAATAACAATAATTGTGATTAGGAGAATAAATCACCTCTGTCAGCAGCCACACTGGCACATTTACCTCAATTGTCAACCCGTAAATGCATTTTGGTTGACCTTTCTTCTCTCATCTTCTATACTTATTGGTGTATGTATTCGAGAAAGATAAAAACTCAGGAGCAATCTTAAATGAGACTTTCAATCAAAGAGATGATAACCACCGCACTATTTACCGCCCTTATGGTGATCGGCGCATTTGTACGGATTCCCTTTACGTTGTTGCCCATTACGCTTCAGCCCTTTATTTGCGCACTTGCAGCCCTGGTATTAGGTCCACGTTTGGGTGCCCTTTCAATGACCTTGTACACGATTCTTGGGCTAATCGGAGTACCTGTTTTTACAGGAGGCGGCGGAATTACCTATGTGTTTAACCAAAGCTTCGGTTTTATCTTGGGATTTATTGCGGGCGCCTATGTAATTGGAGTAATATCTGCGAAGAATAAGGCTCCAAAGACCGTGGATCTAATTAAGGCTTTATCGGCAGGACTCTTAGTGATATATGCGGTGGGAATCCTCTATATGTTCGTAATCATGCGCTTATATCTTGGATATCCCGAAGCCACCCTGCCGTTTGTAATAGGTGCAAACATTCCCTACATCATAAAAGATCTTGCCCTCTTTGTAGTAATCGCACTGATTGCGCCATCTATCCTGCCTAGAATCAAGCAAGCAAAGGCCTATCTATAAGTGTAATTAATATTAGCCTATTTATACACAAGCTTGTCAAATACTGTTTGAGGCTCTGTCCCCAGCCTTCTGGAGAGCTCAGTCTGCCTCTCCAGTATGCCGACAGCGTCCTGACCGGTCAGGACCTCAACAGTTGTTTTACCTGCTATCCTAACGGGAATCGCAACACACCCGACCATTTCGGTTCCTTTATACTTCATGTCAATGATAAATGACTCCATATTTGCCTTGTCATTTTGGTCAAAAAGGAAATTGCCCAGGCTGTAAAAAATCGGCTTCCCCTTGTAAATCTCTATCCCCTGGGCTCTATGAGGATGATGTCCCAGAATCATGTCCGCACCATCGTCAATAAGCCTGTGTGCAAATTCTATCTGTTCCACAGGCACATTAAAGCTGTCCTCAACTCCCCAATGCAATGAAATAGCCAGCAAATCTACCTGATCGCGGTATTTTTGTATATCATCCCTAATTGTTTCATATTTTCTAGGTACCACTCCAGATTTTTCAGGGCCTGCCGCAAAGGATAGATATGGCTTCCCCGCAAATGTCAGCTCAGCCATATCAGTGTAGGCCAGCATAGCAATCTTTAGCCCATTCTTCTCCATAATGGCGGGCTTCCTGGCCTCCTCAATATTCCTGCCTCCTCCGGCATGCTTGATATCATTTTGGTCCAGCAGCTCCATCGTGTCAAACAAACCCTTTTCATAATGATCCATTATGTGGTTGTTGGACAGGCTGATGAGATTAATTCCTGCGTCCTTTAAAGCACTTACTGCCTCAGGTTCGGCTTTCAGCACTATCTTCCTGTCCTTATCTAAACCATGGGTGCTATCGGTAAAGGGCGACTCAAGATTTGCAAACACAACGTCTCCCTTATTCATGTAAAAGGAGATTTTCTCGAAGGCCCTCCCGTAAACGCCCTCCATTTTCTTCAATCTCATTGCTACGCCTCTGCCAATCATTATATCGCCTACAGCCATAAATCGAAGCTCCGGCACCGGGGGCTCCTCTATAATGGGCTCAGGTGCAGGTAATTCCTCAACCGTATCGGTTTCTTCAACCGAATTGGAATTATCCTTAGGGGATTCATTGTCCTGCCCTGTCGCTTGCTCGGATGAGGTGCTGTTGGTGCTGCTTTCAGATGCTTCGCTTACTGAAGAGCCTTCCTTCATAACAGCTTGATCCTCTGGCCTACTCCAATAATAAACAAACCCGAAAATCGCTGAGGCAAGCAAGACGAAAACTATAACTAGTAAAACTACTCTGCCCAATTTCATTTCTATTCTCCAAATTATGTGTTTTCGTGTGTTAAGCTTAGAAATATAGTATCATTTTTTATGTTTTATGTCATCAATTGCAATTTCGCCCCCAAATAATACAACTCATAATTCATTGCAATATGCAAAACATATCATAAGGAAATCGTTTATAGAAATTCCGGCAAAAAAATAATATAATACAAGAGGATGGAGGTATACAATGAAAGTTCATACGCATAAATACAAATTCGACTGTCAAATGGCAAACGGGCACAATCACAGGCTTTTGGGCTATGCAGGGAACATGGCAGGCGTTAATAGCTTTCATTTCCATTTCTATTACGGTATTTGCTCCTATAGGGATCATACACACTATTTCTGTGGTATTACGGGGATGCCCATTAAGACTGAAAACGGCCACATCCACAAAATGGGGGGCTCCCTAGAATCAAACAGCCTGCACGAACATGAATTTGGCGGATATACCTTCGAAGATACCGCAAATTACTCGTCCACACAGGCTGCCACTATCGTGCAATAATTTTATTCCTGATCAAAGATTCTTGGCTAGTATTTCATGCCTAAATCAAGGGCTTTCATCTCTTCAGGTATCATGTAATGCTTTCTTTCCGGCAATACCTTCATAAGTCCCTTTTCGAAATACTCGCTGGAAACGGCACCGGTCACCTCAAGCAGCTTACCAAGCATGACAATATTCGCATAAGCAAGATTGCCCATGTCAGATGCAATCTGAGTAGCTGGTATCCCAAATGCCTTCACATCTTCTCTTGCAAGCTCTCTGTTTACCAAGGAGCTATCATAGAGGATAATACCTCCGGGCTCTACCCAGCTTTCGAACTTGTCCAATGATGGCCTGTTCATTGCTAAAAGAACCGTTGCGTTATTGATTATCGGTGAACCCACAGGATCATCGGAAATAATAACGTGACAATTGGATGTTCCGCCTCTCATTTCAGCGCCGTATGATGGTAGGAATGAAACAAACTTGCCCTCCAGCATAGCCGAATAGGCGATTATCATGCCTGCAGATTGTATGCCCTGACCCCCGAAGCCCGATAGAATAATTTCATGCTGTGCCATAATCCTACACCTCCAAATCCTTCCCCTTAAAATTGCCCAGGGGATACTGTGGAATCATTTTCTCCTCGATCCATTTCAAAGACTTGGTCGGATCAATTCCCCAATTGGTAGGGCAGCTGGAAAGCACTTCGACTATTGAAAAGCCAAGGCCGGCCTGCTGTACCTGGAAGGCTTTCTTTATGGCCTTTTTGGCATTTTTGATGTTTTTTATATCATGCATGGAAACTCTTTCCACAAATACGGCACCCTTGAGTGTCGCAAGCATTTCGCTCATATTAATTGGATAACCTTCGATTTCCGCTCTTCTACCAAAGGGAGATGTTGTCGTAACCTGCCCCAGTAGAGTTGTAGGAGCCATCTGGCCCGAGGTCATACCATAAATAGCATTGTTAATAAAGATAGTTGTTATTTTTTCGCCTCTGTTTGCCGCATGAACAATCTCGGCAGTACCGATCGATGCCAGATCGCCATCCCCCTGATAGGTAAAAACAACATTTTCCGGATGTACACGTTTAACTCCTGTTGCAACAGCCGGAGCCCTTCCATGGGCTGCCTGCACCATATCGCAATTGAAGTACAAATAGTTATTATATGCGCAGCCAACCGGCGAAACACCTATTGTTTTGCCCTCTATATCCAGCTCATCGATTACTTCCGCAACCAGCCTGTGCACAATACCATGAGTACAGCCCGGGCAGTAATGCAGCTGAGTTTCCTTTAATGCATGTGGTCTTTGAAATACTATAGCCATAGTCATTCCCCTTTACTTCAAAATATCCTTGATTTTATCCAGAATCTCCTTCTGAGTCGGTACCATACCGCCCATCCTGCCATGGAAGTGCACAGGCTTCTTCCCATTAAGGGCCAGCCTGACATCCTCAATCATCTGCCCTGCACTTAGCTCTACGGATAGAAATGCTTTGGGCACATCGGCATATTTCTCAAACGCCTCTGTCGGGAAGGGCCATAAAGTGATTGGCTTGATTAGCCCAACCTTTATACCTTCCTCGGCAGCTGACTTAATAACATTCTTAATGATTCTTGAAACAGTTCCATAAGCTGCGACAATAACATCAGCATCTTCGCAGTTGTAAACCTCTACGCGAGCCTCGTTCTCCTTAATGGTCCTATACTTTTCCTGCAGCTTCAGGTTGTGCTTTTCAAGCACATCAGGCTCAATGTATATAGAGGTGATGTAATTGTGCTCCCTCTCCATCTTCGTGCCCGTTGCCGCCCAGCTTTTGTCAGCCTGGAAAAGCTCCTCTTTATCCTTAAACTCAACGCCCTCCATCATCTGGCCCAACATCCCGTCGCCGACGATCATGCAAAGCGTCCTGTATCTATCTGCAATATTAAAAGCCTCCACTGTAAGCTCATATAATTCCTGAACGCTGCTCGGCGCCAGGACTACCATCCTGTAGTCACCGTGACCGCCGCCCTTTGTGGCTTGGAAATAGTCACCCTGTGCTGCCTGAATACCGCCAAGTCCGGGGCCGGCACGCATAATGTTAACTACAACTGCAGGCAGCTCGGCACATGCCGCGTAGGAAATAGCCTCCTGCTTCAGGCTTATACCGGGGCTTGAGGAAGACGTCATGCATCTGGCGCCGGCGCTTGCTGCTCCATAGACCATGTTCATAGCCGCTATTTCACTTTCGGCCTGAATAAAGGTACCGCCATACTGCCCCATTTTTTTTGCAAAATAATGTGCGACCTCAGTCTGAGGTGTTATAGGATAACCGAAGTAAAACCGGCAGCCTGCTCTCAATGCGGCCTCGGCTATAGCCTCGTTCCCCTTCATCAGAATCTTTTCTCCCATTAATATGATCCTCCCCTATTACTACTTCTCTACTTCTATAACACAGTCCGGACAAATAGTCGCGCAAAAGGCACATCCTATGCACTTTTCCATCTCTTTCACTCCAGCCGGGTGAAAGCCCTTGAGATTAAGCTTTTCCTCATCAATCAAGACTATGTTTTTAGGGCATACAGTAACACAAAGCTTACAGCCCTTGCATCGTTCTTCATTAAAAGTAACCTTTGGCATATCGCACCTCACATTCTAAAGCGATTTTAACTATTATAAATCTCATACGAGTTAATTGCAAGTCGATTAGGCTAATTATGTTATATCCCAAGGCAGCTTAATAAATTTTTCCAGATACAGCCTCTCAATACCGGGATTACCCTTGTAATCCTTCAATACCTGCTTCATGCCCGCTATCATTCCTATTGGAATTGAAAGGTCCCTTGAGACCGTCTCGATGATGTCTGAGGCGTCATCAATCACTTCTGAAGAGCTTTCAAAAAGCAAATTCGAGTTGTTTACCAGCATATCTACTTTAAGCCCCGAGCTGGTTTGAATCTCATCAATCATTTTCTTGATTTCATCAGCAGTTCTCGTCATCGGCCTGTGGGTGTTAATGACAAAATAATGGACATAGTCCTCCTCTACTATCTCTTGCTTATAACGAGAAAGAACCTTTGCGCCAAGGTCATCGCCACCTACATCCAGTACAGCATGATAGCTTCTGTCCTCGAACACCACACTTATTTCAGCAGGCAGCGAGGGCACGTCCACATTTGTATTAGCATAAACCGGTGTTATGACCCTTATCCCCTCTCCCTCCAGCATCCTCCTTGCATCTGTAGTCCTAAAAAATGGATTCACTATGTCTAAATCGACAATTGCGGTTTTTATGCCTGCTTGCGCCATCTGCAAAGCATAGTTTACCGATATCTCGGTTTTGCCGCTGCCAAAATGGCCGGTAAATATTGCGATTCTATTTTTAAACATCCCTGTTCTCCTCTCAGAAAAAAACTTCGTCCATGAGCCTCCCAGCAAATCCCTGACAACCTCCGAAGCAATAATCAAACCAGCAGTCGGCGGGACAAAAGCGGTGCTTCCCGGGACCTTGCGCCTGTTGGAATGAGTATCGTCGGCTTCTTCAGCGCATGGACTCGAAGGAATCTCATCCGAAAAAAGCACCTTCAGCGAAGTTACCCCTCGATTTCTCAGTTCCTTTCGCATCACTCTGGCCAGCGGGTCAATGCTGGTCTTGCTGATGTCTGTGATCCTAAGTCTTGTGGGATCGAATTTATTGCCGGTTCCCATACTTGAGATAATTGGGATTCCCTTATCCGTTGCACGGATAACCAAATCGATTTTTGCCGTTACTGTATCAATTGCATCGACAATATAATCAATATCACCATCCAAAAGCGTCCCTGCAGTCTCAGGCAGATAGAACAGGCGATGGGTAACAACCTCTGCCTTGGGATTGATGTCAAGAATCCTCTCCTTCACAACCTCCACCTTTGGCCTGCCGAGTGTTTTCGTTGTAGCATGCAATTGTCTATTGAGATTCGTAAGACATATCAAATCATCATCTACGAGAATAAATCTTCCTACCCCGCTTCTTGCAAGGCCTTCCACAACAAAACTGCCTACTCCGCCCACTCCAAAAACTGCGACCCTTGAACCCCTCAATCTTTCAATAGCCTGCGCCCCTACCAGCATTTCAAACCTTGAAAATGCATGCTGCATTATTAAACCCCGTCCTCTATTAACACAATTTCCCACACCTTTTGTGACTTAACTATCTTGGCCGACATGGGTTGGCGAATCTGCGAATCTGCGCTAATGCCAAAAATATGATAATATGTGATGACCACAGTGTCATCCTGAAGCTTAGTTTCCTCTGTGATTGTATCAAGCTTTGCAGCCTTTAGCAAATCACTGAATAATGACACACTCTCCTCATCATATCCGGCGTCAATGTCACCTTTGCTGATTTCCTGCACGCCAAACTGCCTTAGCATGGCCATTCTTAGCTTGAAGTCATCGTCAAGTAAATCCATAGCCTTCCGGTACTGATCCTTAGATTGCAAATAGCTGTAAAAGCTTTTTAGCACTTTTACCGGTTCACTGTCAATCGCCTTATTATCGGGCTGATTTCCGTCCTTGCCCGAACTGTCACTATCCGAAACATCCTTTGAGCCGCTGCTATCGGAATTTTCATCTATGTTGTCATCCTTGTGCGCCTCAATCGCCGCTGAATCGGTTCCCTCTGCATCGTCGGTGTCGGCTGCGTCCTGGCCCTCAACTTGTTTGAGCAAGCTTCCATCGAGATTTAACAGCACATTTTTCATTATATCATACAGAACCTCTGTTTCTAGAGGCTTCTTATCTAAATCGGTCATTCTTCGTGTTCCTTGCTTTAGTCTCAGGGTATCAAGAGAATTCCATGACAGGAATTCATAATCATACAAAAGGTCAGGGCTTCTATTTATGCCTATTAGCTGCATATTAGCATCCCTGTTCGCCTTCACTATATATTCGCCAGCCTTGCAGTCGTAAACTGCCAGTAGACTGTCCTCCTGATATGCACTCATATTCGGCGAATCCATAAAGCTATAAGCCAACAAGCTATAATCCTTATTGAAAACCATCCTTCCATAAATGGCCGCATAGGAAAATAGTTTATCAACAGCCATATCGGACAGATTAATCCTGTATAATGTAGCCTGAGAACCTTCTATTTCAGGCTTGTTGCTAATCAACATATAAAGCTGGCCATACATAGGATTCAGTAACAGCTGCTGAATGCTCTGGGTGTTTATGTCGTCCTGTTGACTTGATGTGCTTTCCAGTATTCCGGAAATTTCAGGCACTTGCTTCTCATCTAACTCATTAACGACGCTAATGCCATTAATGAAATATTCAAATCTGATAAATGGCTTCAAATCAGCCGCTTGACACAGTGTTACCTTCATATCATACTCGGGCGTATTACCCACTACCGAAATAGACTTGCTTGTTAAAATGGACTTGGCAGCAGCGTCGTTATTGACCTGCTCATCTTCACCAAGCTGCTCCAAATTATTACCGAATAGTCCTACAGCACTATCTACATCCCCGGAATTCTCTGCTTGTGTGCCTGCCTCTGAGGTGTTCTGTGTCATTTCATCATTTAAGCCAATAATCAAATCACCGGGCTTTTTTGCGGAATTACGTACCAGCCCAATATCCCAGACTATGAATACCGCCGCCAGCACTAATAAAATCAACGTTACAAGAAGCACTCGCTTCATTATAGTCACCAAAGCCTTTCACTTATTATCCGTATACACTATTATTTTTCGGATAACAATATGTTTATATTATACAGGAAGATTTATTCACGGGCAATTTTGAATTAGGGAATTTTGCTTTCCAACATTTTCATTGTCTGATATAATAGGTTGCGGGACACTCCTACAAGGCCATTGCTGAGGAATGTCCCGCTTTGACGCTAAAGCAGGTTGCAGGACGCCTCTGCAAGGCCATTGCTGAGGAATGTCCCGCTTTGACGCTAAAGCAGGTTGCAGGACGCTCCTGCAAGGCCATTGCTGAGGAATGTCCCGCTTTGACGCTAAAGCAGGTTGCAGGACGCTCCAGCAAGTTTATATCATTACAGATTGGAGATTTGACAGATTATGAAGTATGTTGTAGTCCTCGGTGACGGAATGTCTGATTATCCTATAGCTCAGTTGGGTAACCGTACTCCCCTTCAGTTCGCAAGTAAACCTAATATAGATTTCCTGGCATCCAACGGAGAAATCGGCATGGTGAAAACAATTCCTGATGGTATTGCCCCCGGAAGCGACGTTGCCAATCTTTCGGTCATGGGATATAATCCCCAAAGATATTACACGGGCAGATCCCCTTTGGAGGCTGTAAGCATGGGGGTTGAGTTGTCCGATACAGACCTTGCCTTCAGATGCAATCTGGTAAACCTAGATGTGAAAGATGGCTATGAATCCGCCACTATGATTGATTACAGCTCCGATGAGATTTCTACATCAGAAGCCGCAGAGTTGATTAAGGATGTTAATAAGTATCTGTCCGACGATGAAATTACCTTTCACCCCGGAATCAGCTACAGACACTGCATGGTTTGGCATAATGGTGCTGGCACCAGAAGTATGACCCCACCTCATGATATACTCGAGAAAAATATAGCCGCATATCTGCCGTCCGGTGACAAAGGCGAATTGTTTTTATCTCTTCAAAAGAAGAGCTATGAAATACTAAGGAATCACCCTGTCAATCAAGCCAGGATTGCCCGAGGGCTTCGACCAGCAAATTCCATATGGCTGTGGGGCGAAGGTAAGAAGCCGGCTATCCCCAAGTTTTTTGATAAATACTCCATCACAGGTTCTGTTGTATCTGCTGTTGACCTTATTAAAGGAATCGGCCTATGTGCAGGTATGAATTCCATCGATGTCGAGGGTGCCACCGGCAATATCAACACCAACTTCAGGGGAAAAGCCGAAGCTACTCTTGATGAACTGAGAAAAGGCCGTGATTTTGTATATGTTCATCTGGAAGCGCCTGATGAATGCGGGCACAGGTTTGAAATAGAGAACAAGGTCAAATCCATAGAGCTAATAGACAGCCTTGTAGTTGGCACCCTGCTTGAGGGTTTGGCTGCCTATGAGGATTATTGCCTTATGGTTCTCCCGGATCATCCTACGCCCTTATCGCTGAGAACACATACCTCGGACCCGGTTCCCTATATTATCTATAGAAAAAGCTGTCAAAAACCATCAGGAGCTACCGGCTACGACGAATCCCAAGCACAAAGGACAGGCCTTTTTGTTGAGGAAGGCCATACATTAATGGACAAATTCCTGGTACGTTGATTTTCTGTTTATTGTTATTTATCAAATACTCCTAAGACCTCCGCCTCAGAGCGTATTTTTAACCCTTCGGGCTAAAAAACGCGTGTCGGGGGATAAACAGATTTTGGCACACAATTCGCGCAAGCGCTCATTGGATATTATTTGATAATATCCATTTGTGCGCTAGAGCCCTGGGCTGTTGTAAATTACGCTGTCTCAGGGCTACTTTGCTTTATACGTAATTATCCGTCCTGAAAACCTGATACATGACAAATAAATATGTTACCGCAAAGGGTACAATTACAGCCAAGAAGGGATACATCAGGAAATAGTAGTTTGATTCAATCATTGCATAAATATTGTCACTG
>JAAYBT010000001.1 GCA_012730015.1 Clostridiaceae bacterium | reverse complement strand
TCACCAAGAATAACAGCCAGCTCCTTGGCTTCCTTGCCCCTTGCATATGCTGCAAAAAGCTGATTCATTGTGTTGGCATGGTCCTCACGGGTTTTCCCTTCGCCAATTCCCTTATCCTTAAGACGTGATAAGGATGGCAGAACATCTATGGGAGGCATAATGCCCTTTTTGTAGAGCTCACGACTCAAAATTATCTGCCCCTCTGTGATATAACCGGTCAGGTCAGGAATAGGATGTGTTTTGTCGTCCTCAGGCATAGTCAGAATCGGTATCAGTGTAATACTGCCATCGTAGCCCTTCTTCCTGCCCGCACGCTCATAGAGTGAAGCCAGGTCAGTATACAGGTAGCCCGGATATCCACGGCGTCCAGGCACCTCCTTACGCGCTGCTGAAACCTCACGAAGGGCTTCGGCGTAATTAGTAATATCGGTCAAAATAACTAGTACATGCATGCCTTTCTCAAAAGCAAGATACTCGGCGGCAGATAGTGCCATACGCGGAGTAGATATTCTTTCAACCGCCGGATCATTGGCAAGATTCATAAACAATACAGCCCTGTCAATGGCTCCCGTTCTCTTAAAGTCGCTGACGAAGAAGTCTGCCTCCTCAAAGGTAATTCCAACTGCTCCGAATACAACCGCAAATTTGCTGTCGGTTCCAAGAACCTTTGCCTGACGGGCTATTTGCGCTGCCAACTGGGCGTGAGGCAATCCTGAGCCGGAGAAAATGGGCAGCTTCTGTCCACGCACAAGTGTATTCAACCCATCAATTGCCGATATACCGGTCTGAATAAACTCCGAAGGGTAGTCGCGTGCCGCAGGATTCATCGGTAGTCCATTTATATCAACCCTGTCATCGGGGATAATCTCAGGACCCCCGTCTATAGGCTTGCCAAGGCCGTCAAAGACACGTCCCAGCATATCCATAGAAACCGGCATCTCCATGCTACGGCCCATAAAGCGCACCTTACTGGACGAAAGATTGATACCAACGGCGCTTTCAAACAGCTGAACAACAGCATTTGACCCATCAATCTCCAAGACCTTGCAACGGCGAAGCTCGCCATTGGCCAACTCAATTTCTCCTAATTCGTTATAAGCTACGCCTTCAACATTTTGCACCATCATTAAAGGGCCAGCAACCTCGGCTATAGAACGATATTCCTTCAACATGCTTATTCACCCTCCTTTGAAAGCAGTGCATCCATTTGATCTGACAGCTCCTTCTCAATCTCACCAAACTCCTCCTCAACGCGATCTTGAGGAACGTTTTTCGCACGTCCGATTCTTTCCCTAACCGGCAGTTCAAAAAGCTTTTTCAAGTCTACATTCTTCTTTACGGCATCCTGTGCCATGTAGTAGTAAGAAAGTATCAGCTTCAGCATCCTATATTGCTTGCTCATCGTTGAATAGGTATCTATCTCATGGAATGCATCCTGATGCAGGAAATCCTCACGTATTGAGCGTGCCGCCTCCATCGTAACCCTATCTCTTGCCGACAAGGCATCTACACCTACCAATCTGACGATTTCATCCAGCTCCGCTTCCTCCTGCAATATTCTCATCATATCGGAGCGGTAGCCATTGAGATCCCTTGAAATATTGTCGGAGTACCAATCTGTCATTTTGTCCGTGTACAAAGAATAGCTGGTTAGCCAGTTAATAGCCGGGAAGTGACGGCTGTAGGCAAGGTTGGAATCAAGCCCCCAGAAAACCTTTACTATCCTAAGCGTCGCCTGGGTAACAGGCTCAGAAATATCACCACCCGGAGGCGAAACAGCACCAATTGCCGAAAGCGAGCCCTGACGGCCTTTAGACCCTATTGTGATAACCTTTCCCGCGCGCTCATAAAATTGAGCAAGACGAGATGAAAGATAGGCGGGATAACCTTCCTCACCGGGCATTTCTTCAAGTCTTCCCGACATCTCACGCAGAGCCTCGGCCCAACGGGAGGTGGAATCTGCAAGAAGAGCCACAGAATAGCCCATGTCACGGAAATACTCCGCAATGGTTATCCCTGTATAAATAGACGCTTCACGAGCTGCAACCGGCATATCAGAAGTATTGGCAATCAAAACCGTCCTCTTCATAAGAGAATCTCCACTTTTGGGATCCTTCAGCTCCGGGAACTCCATAAGAACGTCTGTCATTTCGTTACCACGCTCACCGCATCCGATATAAACCACCAAATCAGCATCAGACCATTTTGCCAGCTGATGCTGTACAACGGTCTTACCGCTCCCAAACGGACCCGGAATTGCAGCTACCCCACCCTTTGCGATAGGAAATAGCGTATCTATTATTCTCTGCCCAGTAATCAAAGGCTCCTCGGGGGATAGCTTTTCTTTATAAGGCCTTTCCCTTCGAACAGGCCATTTCTGCATCATCTGTAAATTCTGGCTTCTACCATCAGCTGTCTTGATAACAGCCACAGTTTCTTCAATGGTAAACTCTCCCTCATGGATTGCTTCAATGCTACCCTCGAGTCCTACAGGCATCATAATCCTGTGCTCAAAAATAGCGTTTTCCTGAACCGTTCCAATGATATCACCTGCAATCAGCTTGTCTCCAACTGCAGCGACCGGCTTAAACAGCCACTTTTTCTCACGATCCAGTGCGGGAATGGTAACTCCTCTGGTAATATTACTTCCCACGGCTTCACGCATCACTTCCAGAGGCCTCTGTATGCCGTCAAAAATATTCTCCAGCAAGCCCGGTCCTAATTCCACGCTGAGTGGCTCCCCGGTAGTTACAACCGGGCCGCCCGGCTTAAGACCGGATGTTTCCTCATAAACCTGTATTGATGCTCTGTCCCCGCGTATCTCCAGTATTTCACCAATTAGTCGTTCCTCGCTGACACGTACCACGTCGAACATGTTAGCATCTCGCATTCCTTCAGCTATTACCAAAGGACCCGATACCTTGCTTATTCTTCCATGGCTCAACCAATATCCCTCGCTTTCAGTACAGGCTGCTTGCATGTTACGCAAACATCTGATTAATCTCCTCATGTCTACACTTGCTCGTTATATCCTGCTCTTTCCGGAAAATTACTCGTCCCGGAAAAGAATGTCGGCTCCTACTGCCTTTTCGACACACTTCTTCACGCCCTGCATACCTATTCCAAGGCTTCCCTGAATTCCGGGAATGGGTATGATGGCCGGAAAACGGCTTTCCCGGTATTGATCAATCTCATCTTTTATATTAACCGCTGTCTGCTCCGTAACATAGATCACTGCATACTGATCCTCGGCCAATTCAGATAGAACCTTGGCGGCCTGCTCCCTGTTCTCCACCGGAAATACCGAGAAGCCAAGGGCAATGAAACCCAGCACAGCATCCTTCTCTCCTATTACACCTATCTTATACATAGCTTTCCCGTAACCTTTCCCGCACCAGATCAACAGACAGCTTGTTGATCTTGCCGGTCATAATAATTCTGACATTCCTAATCTCGGCTTCCTTTGCAAATAAATATGCAATCAGAGGCTCTACTCCCATTGTCACGAACTTGGCTCCGCGGACATACTCCATAATGGTATTATCCAGCAGCTTCTCCAGATATGCGCTGTTCTTATTCTTCCTGGATATTTCCCAGCCTCTTTCAACCACATCTGCATATTCACTTGAGCGAATTAGCTCGACAAAATCATCTATGGGCTTACCGCTGCTTTCAAAATAAAGCTCTTGCGCAATCGTCCCATCCTTTAAAAGTATCTTCTCTATGAAATCCCATGACTTGTTCAAAGATCTGGCACGAATAAACATCTTAATATTCGTGGTATCCGTTATCAATACCGCAAGTCTTTGAAGAAAGGGGCTTTTGATATTGTCCAAGTCAATGACCAGCTGGTGATAAGACGCCTTGTCCAGTATAATATCCACAATTTGTGGATCCTGCGTTTTCGAGAATAATTCCCGCGCCTGTTCGACAGCCTCCTGCATTATTGGCGTGAGCTCCCTATAATCCCGCTCCCTGATCATGCTCGTCATGACTTCCTTATCGAAGGTCCCCGTATCCATTAAAATACCGGACATTTCCTTCCCCGAAAACTCGGCTTTTAGCAATACCTTGATATTGAAAAAATCATGCCTTCTCTGGAAGGCCTTTACCACTTCCGGTTGCGGCGCCATTTCCAATAGAAGTGTATAGCATTTCTTCATTTCATCAGCCAGCAGCTCTTCATAAGCGAATACGCCGGGTGTATTCCGGCCGGGTATCCCATACTCCGATTCTATCAGCACCTTATAAGCATCATCAGCAGAAGACGCGTCAAGCATCCTGTCGAAATGGCTTTTACCCAGCAGCTTCGTTTCCTTCACCCTGATGCGAGCAGAGGAATATGCATAATCATCTTCTTTTATTCTTAACATCGTTACTCCTCAAAAACAGTTTGTGGTAAGGACTGCTTGCATAATCAATCACTAAACAGCATCTTTACCACTTCATTTTCAAGCTCAGTTCGTAGCATACCGAACAGTATCTCAAATGTACTGTTTATCTCCATGTCACCGATTTTCAAAACAAATCCGCCTGCAGTATTGATATACCGACTGGAAAGCTTTACGCTCCCGCCTTTTCCAGATGCCCTAAGGCGCTGATTTATATTGCTGATAAACTTGCTATCCAGGCGCTTTGCATCTTTTTCTGAAAGGAGTATTTCGCCCCCATCCTTATCAACAGCATCGGCTATCAAATCCTCCAGCAGCTTCTGATACTCGGAATCCGGAAGTCCACACACCTTGTCCAGAGCTCTTGCAAACGCAGTGTCGATGACATCCTGCTTTGCACGAAGGAGCTCCTTCCGCCCTTCCAAACCGGCTACAGCAATAAGACGCTTATACGACTGCGCGCCATCAGCCTGCGCCCTCTCCAGAAGCTCCGCCCTCTTCAGTCCGGCCTCCTGTGAAGCCTGATCCATAATAGCACCGGCTTCCTGGCCTGCCTGCTCTTCAATTGCCAGAGCTCTGGCTTTGGCATCCTGAATAATTTTCTCCAGTATCTTTTCCGTTCCTGTCATTTGGAATGCTCCTTTATTATCCTATTGCAAATTACAAAAAAATCACTATCGCCAATGATACTTCATATTCTGTATTGCATGCCGAGGCCTGGACCACTCGGTATTATCCAATCATCAATATGGAAACAATGAGTGATAGAATAGCAAACATCTCAACCATAAGTGCAAGGGTTATTGCGCTTCCGAGAGCCTCAGGACGCTTCCCAATCAACTGGATTCCTGCTGTTGCCACCTTACCCTGATAAATAGCTGATATCCATCCCACAAAGCCAACCGGAATTCCGGCTGTCAAAAGATGGAGGCCTTCAATTACCGACATGTCGGGTGTAATTCTGCCAATGATTAGAAAGGCAATAACGAAACCATAAATCGCCTGTGTACTGGGCAGAGCTTCCAAAATAACAACGGACCCAAACTTGGACGGATCCTCTGTCAAAACCCCTGCACCTGCCTGACCGGCCGTTCCAACTCCCTTGGATGAACCGATGCCGGAAACTAAAAATGCGATAGTAGCACCCAGTAAAGCTAACAATTGTCCGTCAATAAATTTCATAGTTTTCAATCCTCCATTTAGTTTAAATTGATGCGGATAGCAGACGTCTGTCCAGGCAACAGGCCTCTAAACTACCCCATCGGATTTAACTGCAATATATTTTGTATTTGCTTTCAAAGGTTCGAAGGCTTTGCCCCCGCCTGTGAAGAACTTACCAAAAAACTCTAGGTATTGAAGCCTGCAGGAGTGAACATATGCTCCCAACGCATTAATTGCAAAGTTGATAACATGGCCAACAAGCAAAACGGCCGCCATCAATATAAACTTTAGAAGCGCCGGAAAGTCAAACATAGCACTCATTTGATTAACGATTGAAGCGATTATGCCTGTGGCGAGGCCCAGAGCCATGAGCCTTGAATATGATAATATATCGCTCATAAAGCCGACAACATCATAAAGGCTGTAAATTCCCCCAAAGACCTTGGTAAATATATTTTTATTTCTGCGTCCCTGAGTGATAATCATGGCGATGGCGCCAACAATAGCCAAATACTTGCCAATGCCGACCAGAGGGGTCACTGCCTCTACATTGACCTCAGGTACATAAGGCAGTAGCAGCATAATAACTCCCGTATAAAAAAGATACCTGGGCACAACATCTAAAACAGCATCCAAATATCTCCTCTTCTTAATAAGATTTGCCGCCTGCATGGCAAAACCCGCATATAAGTGAATTACGCCGAAAAGCAGCGACCAGCTGAGGAACAATTCGGGCGTCTCGACCGGATTTAGCCACAAGCCATACTTCGTAAGGGCATCTATCCCAAACCAGCTTCCAAACATGGCTCCCCAAAAGACCGTAGCAAGACCGCAGTAAAACAGCAGCTTGGCAAATTTACGATTCCCATCATCAAGCTTAAAGCGTTTTAAAGCAAAACCCGCGGCCAGAGCCATGATTAATCCATAGCCCCCGTCTGACAGCATAAGACCGAAAAACATAATGAAAAAGGGAGTCATTACAGTGTTTGGATCGATTTCCCGGCTGCTTGGAAGGCTGTACATATTTGAGACAGGTTCGCCCACCTCTGCAATCCCCCTATTCTCAAGAAGAACGGGGAACTCCTCGTCCTCATCTGGCTCCCTAACATCCATGCTGAGAGTATAGGTGGACTCAAGATATTCTTTGGCCTTTTGCGCAATTTCCTCAGGTATCCACCCATTAATCAGAAAAACCCTCTGCGTTCTTAATACCCTTCCCGCAGCTTCTATCCGCGATCTTTCCATGCCAAGGCTGTCATACAGTGCCTCCATGGAAGCTCTATCCTCACTATGGCTCTTAATTCTCTTGATTGAATTGACTCTATCCTCTTCGATTTTGCTAAGACCTGTCTGCAGCTTTTCGATATTCTCATTCGCCGTGCCGGACATTTCAGGAAAGGATACCTTGGTAAAACCGTAGGCCTTAAGGCATGATAAGCATTCCTGCTCTATGCTCTGATGGTATACTACAAAAATATAGTGCTGATCCTTATCACTTTTAATAACACTCATATGTGAATAGGGGGCATTATCGTTCAAATCATTTTCCAGCTTTGATAAATCCATGAAGCCGGGAATCGTCCCCGGCAAAACAACAGTCTTCCCTGTCCCGGCAACCTCAAGCGGTAGCTTGTAATCCTTCCATGGGAGAAGTGTAGCTATCATATTGTCCAACTTATTCTCTTCATTCTTCGACTGAACAAGATTTTCTTCCTGCTCTTTAATGCTTCTGATAGCACGCCATATGGAGTCTTTATCCATTAATTGCTTTGCAAGCTCTGATTTACTGACCTCGCGGCGGCTCTGAAACAAGCCCCTCTTCACGGGACAGTATTTGTCCAAGCTGTCCAATGCAGTAGCAATATCTGCAATTCTACCTTCGATGTCAGATATTTCAGCCTGCACATTAAGCGAGTTTGCAAGCTCCTCATATTCTTCCTTGTCATTAACGCTTATCTCTAGGGCCCCGATATCCATCAAGCTTTGAATCAGCGCTTCACGCTGATCCTCCATTCCCAGAATCGTAACCTTGTTCATCTTGACAATCATGGTTTCACAATCCTTCCAACTATGAAATCCACTGCATCATTGATCTTATCACTCGATTTTTCTTTTATTTCATCACATTGGGCTTGTATCTGCTCCTTTATACCATCTATATCTCTTTGCGCCTTGTCCTCAGAAGAGCTAACCAGCTTTGCCGCTTCATCCTCAGCCTGTTCAAGTGCTTTACTCTTCAAATCCAAGGCATTCTTCCTTGCGGCTGCAACGATATCCTTTGCTTTCTGAGTGGCATCAAGCTCAATTCGCTCGGCCTTCTCTTCAGCTTCCTTAATTTGCTTCAGTATGGCAACAGACATCCTCCCACCTCCTGTATATATACAATTATAACATTGTTGCTAGGTTAAACAAGATGTTTCTATGAAAGGCTCATTCAAATAATTAATGAATGAGCCCACTAATTCTACCTGCTCAAATACTCGTCGATGGCTGTCGCAGCTTTCCTTCCGGCTCCCATTGCCAGTATAACAGTGGCAGCTCCGGTGACAGCGTCTCCTCCCGCATATACTCCTTCCTTGCTGGTGGCTCCTGTATCCTCATTAACAATGATGCCTCCCCATTTTTGTGTCTCAAGGTCGGGTGTGGTGGATTTTATAAGGGGATTAGGCGACTGGCCTATTGCCATGATTACGGTTTCCACCTCCAGCACATGCTCGGAGCCTTCCTTGGGCACGGGCCTTCTTCTACCGGATGCATCGGGCTCACCCAGCTCCATTTCAATGCATTCCATGCCTTTAACCCACCCATCCTCAGTGCCTATGATCCTGGTGGGATTGCTCAAAATTTTTAATATAATGCCTTCCTCCTTAGCATGATGCACCTCTTCTATTCTTGCTGGCATTTCCTCCTCGGAACGCCTGTAAACAATGTATACATTTTCAGCACCAAGTCTCTTGGCACACCTTGCAGCATCCATCGCTACGTTTCCTCCGCCCACAACTGCCACATTCTTTGTTACCCTAACCGGAGTGTCGGCCTCCGGATACTTGTATGCCTTCATTAGGTTTATCCTGGTTAGAAACTCATTTGCGGAGTAAACACCGTTCAGATTCTCTCCCGGGATCCCCAAGAAGCTGGGCAATCCGGCTCCACTTCCTATAAAAATGGCCTCAAAGCCTTCTTCAACGAGCTCATCCAGTGACAGGACCTTGCCTATGACCATATTGGTCATAATGTTGACTCCCAGCTGCTTGACCGATTCTATTTCCTTTTGAACAAGGGCCTTGGGCAGCCTGAATTCAGGTATGCCATACATCAATACGCCGCCTGGCACATGAAAGGCCTCAAATATAGTCACTTCATAGCCCTTCTTGGCTAAATCGCCTGCACAGGTCAAGCCGGCAGGCCCGGAGCCAATTACAGCCACTTTTTTGCCATTGCGTATGGTACACTCGGTATTGTCTTGTCTATTTTCCATAAACCAGTCGGCAGCAAACCTCTCCAGCCTGCCTATGCCAACAGCTTCTCCTTTTTTCGCTCTTACGCAAAGCTGCTCGCATTGAGATTCCTGAGGGCAAACCCTTCCGCATATTGCAGGCAGACTGTTCGTCTCCTTTATTTTTTCACAGGCGCCCTCAAAATCGCCCTCACCTATTAGCTTAATAAACTCCGGTATCTGAACATTCACAGGGCACCCCGCTACACATGGCTTGTGCTTGCACTGAAGGCATCTGTTCGCTTCCTTCATGGCCGTCTCTTCGGTGTAGCCCAGAGCTACCTCCTTAAAATTGCTGCTCCTTACCTTGGCGTTCTGATGAGGCATTTCATATTTTTTCAATGACATATCAGCCATTAAAAGCACCTCCCAGTCTACAGATGTGCGCTTCCAGAGATTGCTTCTCCTGACCCTTATACATCGTCTGTCTTCTCATTGCTTCATCAAAATCAACCATGTGTCCGTCAAAATCCGGGCCATCCACACAGGAAAACTTAGTTTGGTCGCCTACAGTAACGCGGCATCCTCCACACATACCTGTGCCATCAATCATCACTGAATTCATACTGACAATCGTTTTAATTCCATAGGGCTTTGTAAGCAGGGAAACCATTTTCATCATTATCAACGGGCCAATCGCAACTACCAGATCATATTGGTTGCCCTCTTTAATGAGCTTGTCCAGGACATCTGTAACAAAGCCCTTATTGCCATTTGAACCGTCATCGGTAGCAATAAATAAACGGCTGCTGACCTGCTCTAGCTCCTTTTCAAGAATAATCAGGCTACTGTCCCTGAACCCTGCAATAACATCAACCTCAGCTCCCAGCTCATGGAGCTTCTTTGCCTGAGGGTAAGCTATGGCAGTTCCGAGACCGCCTCCGATTACGGCTGCCTTTTTATAGCCCCCCAAATGACTTGCAACGCCAAGCGGGCCTGCAAAATCAAGGATACTGTCTCCCTGCTCCAATTCCCCAAGAAGTCTGGTCGTCTTGCCAACCTCCTGAAAAATAATCGTCACCGTGCCCTCTTGCCTGTCATAGTCAGCAATTGTCAGCGGTATTCTCTCTCCATCTTCACTGACCCTGAGCATGATAAACTGACCCGGCTCTGCCTTTTTGGCTATATATGGCGCTTCTACCTCCATCAGTTTAACGGTCGGATTCAGGATTCTTTTCTTGACAATCCTATACATATGCTACCTCCCAGCTTTATTATTACCCATCTTTAATATACTAAAACTATCTACTCTATAGCTGTCGCAATAACTTAATTGTCAATTTCATATTCTATACCAACGCAGGGTAAACTTCAATAATTCCATCCCTTATCTAATAGTAATTACACTTCCAAATCTATACTAGAGAAAACCTATAATTATTTCAACCGTCGCCGACATTAAGCGTAATATAACTGTATTTAATTGTTTTTAACTGTACTTGACTTTCTTTTAGCGTATGCTATAATCTAATTAGCAGTATGCATTATTGGAGGAAGCCATGAAAATTATCGATTTATTTAGAACTGGTAAACCAGTCATATCCTTTGAAATATTTCCACCAAAGCCTGACGTGCCAATAGACACATTATTCGATCGCTTGGAACAGTTCGAGGCGCTAAAGCCCGACTATATGAGCATCACCTATGGCGCAGGCGGAAGTCAGAAGGGACGGACACTGGAAATCGCCTCAAGAATAAAGAACATACATCATATAGAAAGCATGGCACATTTAACATGCGTAGGCCACTCAAAGAATGAAATCGATGGTATGCTAGACTCCATGCGTGAAATCGGTCTGGAAAATGTATTAGCTCTAAGAGGAGACCCTCCCGCCAATCAACCTGACTTTGACTTTTTAAAAGGCGCTTATAAATACGCATATGACTTGATTGAGCACATAAGAAAATCCAGCGATATTTGCATTGCCGCAGCCGCATATGTGGAAGGACATGTTGACTCTCTCAGGCTTAGCGAAGACTTGAAGCACCTGAAAAGAAAGGTCGATGCGGGTACTGATTTATTAGTAACACAGCTTTTCTTTGACAATCGCTTGTATTTTGATTTCATTGAAAAGGCTCGCAGGATAGGCATCAACTGCCCTGTTGAAGCCGGTATCATGCCTGTATTCAGAGCCGATCAGATTAAATCAATCGCAGCAAAGAGCGGCTGCTCCATCCCGGCAAAGCTGGTATTAGTTATGGACAAATATCAAGATAACCCCGAGGATATGAGAAAGGCCGGAATAGAATATGCCGCGCTCCAGATTCGGGACCTCATCGCTAATGGTGCAGACGGCATTCACCTTTATACGATGAACAGGCCAAAATCAACTGCTGAAATATTGGAGAGTATCTGAGAGAGAGCATAGTAGCCCTTACTATGCTTTTTTAGTATCAATGCTCACTGTCTCAGGCACTTTGACCATCAGCTGCTCGAATGTTATGTTCCCAAAATCACCAGAAAGCGCATCCATGATTTCACTTTCTGTAAATACCCTCATGAGACGCAGATCATCATCCAATACGTAGATTATGTGAAATCTGTCGAAATCCATACTTGTAAGCGTATCTCCCAGCCTGGTATTTCTGGTCACGACCAGGTCCCGCGCAGGATAAATACCTCTTTTCATCAATCTGGTTCGCCTGAACAGTATTTGTTGAACATTCATAAAAGCACTCTCCATTCCTGCATCTTTTAAAATAATAGGGATATAAACTCCAATCATAATAAGGCTAATATCGGCGGCACTTATAAGGCTAGTGTTAACGGCACTTATATAGAACTGAATTACGCCGGCTAGAATAGTTACAGCCGATATAATCAGTGCTATTATACGCACTGCTTTTCCTGCCGCCAGCAAACCTATCCTGTCTGAAAGCAGCAGCTGGAAAATCATCCCCCCATCAAGAGGAAAGGCCGGCAACAGGTTGAATAAGGCAAGTAAGAGGTTTGTCATAGCCAGCTGTCCGAGCTCCTCAGGGGAAATATGAAATATGCTCTGCAGCAATATTGCAATGGAAAAAAGCAGAATGCTCGAGGCGGGTCCGGCTGCATAGATTTTTAGCAAAATATCCCGGCTAAAATCCCTGTAACGAATTGTGGCCTTAAATCCCACAGGCGTTATTGATATTCTATCAGGCTTGATTCCATAAAAAGCTGCAACTGTAGCATGGCTCAGCTCATGGAGTGCAACAGAAAAAAACGCCATGCCATATTCCTTTATATAGCCTGCAATCAGCATGACGATTGGCATAATTATTACAAAAAAGCTTACTCTGAGTTCAACATCTCCGGTCCTAAATCTCACCTGTCGCCTACACTGATGTATTCAAGCGGGTCTACATTGTTTCCATTCAACCACACTTCAAAATGAAGGTGGCTCCCTACGGAAATACTGTCATCACCGACCTGAGCTATTACATCCCCTTTACTAACATTTTCGCCCGTCTTAACAAGTATGTCCGAGCAATGAGCATAAACAGTTTCCAAATCATCACCGTGCCCTATCATGATGTAATTACCGTATTGCGCACTGGACCCTGTTTTGGCAACAATACCATCGAGCGCGGCTTTCACATTGCTTCTTCGTTCTACAAGTATATCAATGCCCGAATGAATCTTTACATTTCCACCGACACTAATCTGGCCATAATCCGTAGCAAGTGTTCCCGCGACAGGGCTTAGCAGCTGTAAGTCGCTCTGATTGCTGTCATTTTCCCAATCGCTGCTTGCAGATAATACTGTTGTTTCCGGCTCGGCTGTCAAAATAAAACCATCATCACCGCCTTCATTGACCTCTCTTTCAGACATTGAAAGATTTCCCTCCATGGCAGGAAGCTCTTCAAGCGCTTGAGCCAGTCGATTGTCTGAGGCTTCAGGATTATTTGAGGCTTCGGGATTATTTGAGGCTTCAAAGTCGTTTGAAGTGTTGGGTTTGTGTGATGTCGTGAGGTCCTTTGATGCCAGGGAATTGCTTGGTGTATCGAGGTATTTTGTCGCCGTGCCTGATTCAGGAAAAATACTGTCCCGCACATCAGCAAGAAGCTTTCCTGCATTGGAAAAAGTACTTTTAGGCTCCACATCGTGCTCCAGCACATACTTAATTTGAGCAGTGATATAATCAGTTGCAGACATATGAATATTTTTTGTGATAATAATCATCAGAAACAAAAGAACACAAATAAGTGACTGAAATAGAATCAGTTTGCGAAGACCTCCGCTTCTTTGAGGTGCTCTACTTCGTCTGTTTCGCATAGGCCGACTTGCTGAATATCTTTGTCTGGCCATGGATCTATCCATATCCTCTCATCCCCTGCACAAAGTAACAAAACTTCAAAGGCTATAAGTGCACACTTAATATATCCGTATGGTAGATTATATTGCTGGAATGATATTTTTATGTATACAGGAAATAAAGAAGCGGCCTATTCGGCCGCTATAAAATCGAGTTAGGGTACTATCATAGCTTGTCATCAATGTAGTCCGATGCATAATTTCGCCGTCATGGCTACCTCTTCACTTCTGCTCACGCCAGAGCAGGTCGCCTCTTTCAAGACCCTTAATCAGCATTTCTGCTGTCGCAATATTTGTGGCAAAGGGGATATTATTCATATCGCACAAGCGCAGTAGGGAATTAATATCCGGCTCATATTCCCGCGGGCTTACGGGGTCTCTGAGGAATATCACCAAATCAATCTCATTAAGAGAAACTCTTGCAGATATTTGTTGAGCACCACCAAGCGGTCCGGGAGAAAATCGGTAGACGCTAAGTCCAACTCCCTCCGAAATAAATGACGCAGTAGTACCGGTTGCAAAAAGACAATGCTGCTGAAGAATTGTCTTATAAGCGATGCACAAATCTACCATCAACTCTTTTTTATTGTCATGTGCTATTAGTGCAATGTTCATCCTGCCTTTACCTTTTCAATAATATACCCAGGGCTCACTTTCCACTTTTCTTAATGTTTCTTATAGGAATACTTGCATAGAGCGCAGGCACGAAATTCTCTCCATCATCGCTCTTGGTTTTTGTCAATTGTATGTCCAAAGCACTTTCGTCAATATCCATATAGCTTGAAATGACCTTAATGATTTCACTCTTTATCATTTCCAAAAACTGAGGTGAAACATTTGCACGGTCATGAATCAATACCAACTTCAGTCTGTCTTTGGCTACATCCTTGGAGTTCTTTTTTTTGCCGAATATTTTGTCTAAATCGAACAGCATTTACTCCCCTCCCTTTCAGTCCGCCTTCAGGCCGAGTAGTTTCTTTAGTTTAATCATAAAACCCTGATCGTTGTCAAAGCTCATAAAAGGAACTTCCTCACCTTTTATTCTCCTTACTATGTTTCGGTATGCCTGACCCGCGCCGGATTTCTCATCATTAATCACAGGCTCACCTCTATTTGTAGAAACAACAATCCTCTCATCATCAGGAACCACACCTATAAGTCCGATAGCCAAAATATCAATAATATCGTCAATTGACATCATGTCGCCACGCTTGACCATGTCAATACGCATTCGGTTTATCAACAGCTTTGGATTCCTAAGCTCATTTGCCTCCAGAAGCCCCACAATTCTATCCGCGTCCCTAACTGCTGAAACCTCAGGAGTGGTTATAACAATTGCCCTGTCTGCCCCCGCTATAGCATTTTTGAAGCCCTGCTCAATACCTGCCGGGCAATCCACCAGTATGTAGTCATACTCCTCTTTCAGTTCCTGACAAAGCTTCATCATTTGCTGAGGATTTACAGAGGTTTTATCCCTCGTCTGAGCAGCCGGCAAGAGATAAAGTCCTTCGTAGCGCTTGTCCTTTATAAGCGCCTGCTTAACCCGACAAAAGCCTTCCACCACGTCCACCAGGTCATAGACAATCCTGTTTTCCAAGCCCATCACAACGTCAAGATTCCTCAGTCCGATATCCGTGTCGACAAGAACCACCTTCTGTCCGGCTAATGCAAGTCCGGTACCGATGTTTGCGGTTGTTGTCGTTTTACCGACACCGCCCTTCCCAGATGTAATTACAATGACTTCTCCCATCCAAATACCTCCTATGTCCGCTGAAGTTCATATCATTCACTTTACATATAAAGCTTTAACGATGTAACATCGCAAAATGACTACATATGCTGTGGCAAAAACCTGTCAATATAAACAAGGTCATCCTTAACAAAAGCCAATTCGGGAATGAATCCCTGCCTGTCTTCCTTTGTATCTGGCGGCCTGGTAATGACATCTGCTATTCGAAGCTGTGTAGGCTGCAGGCTTAAAGCTGCAACAATCGCCTCCTTGTTGCCATCAGCTCCCGCATGAACCATCCCGCGCAGCGATCCCATTACGACAACATTACCCGTTGCAATCACCTCGCCGCCAGGATTGACATCACCAATGATAACCACATTGCCATCAAAGCTAATAAGCCGGCCTGATCTGACCGTTCCCTTATGGAACTTGGTCAAGCCTTCCTCCAGTCCTTTGAAGAAGAGGAGCTTCATTTTAGGTTTGTTTACTGCCTTCTGGCTGCTTTCCGGATCCGACTCAGGCTCTGATACCGAGACATCCTCCTCAATACCTTTAATCTCCATTTTAGCTTTTTTTGAGATGAGCACGGCAATTTTCTGCTCCTGCTCCGGAGTCAGTTTTTTCCCACGGTATTTAACTGTCATGCTGGCACCCTTAAAAAATCTTCCGGAAGACTCCAGCTTTTGGGCAATATGCTCATAAATGGTCTCAAAATCATCCTCATCTCGCATGATGAGGATCAAACCATTTACAGTCGCCTTAAAGCTGATAATGTTTTCATCCATATAAACCAGATCCCCTTGCTGTATTAACTGAATTCGGAATGATTTACAAGTTACTTAAAATCATTATGATCCAAGATG
>JAAYBT010000263.1 GCA_012730015.1 Clostridiaceae bacterium | reverse complement strand
GTTCTCTCGGTTGTGGGGATTTTGGGGACTGGGAATTTGGGGACGGTTCTCTCGGTTGTGAATTTGGGGACGCTTCTCTCGGTTGGATCACATGGATCGAGGTCTTTGTTAGGGACGGTTCTTTTGCGGGTAAGGGGACCAGGTTAGGGGCAGTTCTTTTGCTGGTTAGGGGGGCAGTTCTTTTGAATGGGACGCTTTCAAAAAGGCTTATGAGAGACGGGGATGCTTTGCACAGTTGAGTGGGTAGCAAGATAGACGACAGTTTAAAAGGTTCAAGGTTGAGTGAAAGGGTGGGGATGCTTCTTAAAAGGCTTGTGTGAGACGAGGGAGAAATGGAAAGCTTATGAACTTAAGAGCATTGAAGTAAAAACTTCGGCTGAAGGAGATAAGGGGACATTTCTCAATTTTGCTATACCAAGCTTTCTTGGGGGTATTGGCTCAGCCAACTTCAAAATAAAGAGTTCTTCTTTTCTTATTGCATCAACTACGCTTTCCTTCAAAACATGAGCAATACCAAGTCCGATCCTCGATAATTCAACCAAAAGTTCCATGCTTTCAAGCTCAATTTCAGGAGCAATACTAAGTCCTTTCGAAGTAAAGTATAAGTCTAGATTACGTCGGGTTGAACTATCCTTTTTCAGCAAGAGAAGTGGAAGAGAAGTTAAGTCATTAAGAGAAACGTCCCTTCCTTTAAGATGATTAAAGCGTGATGATGCAACAAACACATCTTCAACATCACGAAATTCGGGCGTTTCAATGGCCTTATCTGCCACTGGCAGTGTCACTATTCCAAGATCAACTGCACCTGATTTTAATGAATCAATAATTCCTGGAGAGGTTCTGTTATTAATTTGTATTTTTATGTTTGGGTATTTGTTTATGAATTTTTGCAGTACCGGAATTAAAAGGTGGTGTAAAATAGTATCACCTACTCCTAACCTAATTTCACCTGAGCCTAGTGACTGCATTTCCAGCATTTTGCCCTCTGCAGTTTTAAGCAAGGCGTAAGCCTGTCCAACATGACTGTAAAGCATTTCTCCGACAGAGGTCAGCTTAACATTTTTGGCTCCTCTAATAAAGAGAGTACTTCCAGTTTGTGTCTCAAGGGTTTTAATTGATTGACTTACAGCGGATTGCGTTACAAAGAGCTCTCTTGCAGCTGCAGAGAAGCTTCCAGATTTGGCGACTATGTAAAAAGTTTTATACAATTCAAAGTTAATATCCATAATAATTCCTAATGACAAACATTAAATATATTAATTTTATTTATGCATTATATCATTGTATAATTTTATTGTAAAGCTATATGAGAAGTTAAATAAGCAAAAGAACATGGCTGAATGCCGGAGGCGAGGGTGTAAATTATGAGCGAAGGAAAAATAGTAATGCGTGATATGGACCAGAAGCAGAAAATCAGACGTATCTATGCAGAAAAGAAAAAGGGCTATGATATTGAAGCAGAAGCTGTTTGCGAAGATATTAGGAAGAATCTTGGGGTTAATTCTGTTCAGCGTGTACGTATTATTAACAGATATGACATAACAGATATCACTGATGATGAGTATGTGGCTGCACGAAATCTTGTTTTCTCTGAGTCGCCAGTTGACTATATATATGAAGAGAAGTTAGAGATTTCAACAAAGGAGAGAGCATTTTCTGTAGAATATCTGCCCGGACAATATGACCAAAGAGCAGATTCAGCAGCACAATGCGTCCAATTTCTTACTCTTGGCGAAAAACCACGTTGCAGGGCTGGGAAAATTATCGTGCTCGAGGGTGAAGTGTCTGATGAGGATTACGAAAAAATAAAAGCATATTATATTAATCCTGTTGATAGCATTGAAGTTTCGTTAGAAAAGCCAGAAACGCTAGATATACAATGGGATTGCCCTGGGGACGTTTCTCAAATAAGTGGTTTTTGCTCGATGACGAAAGAAGAGTTAGCCAGCTTACAAAATGACCTTGGTTTGGCTATGTCGAAAGAGGATCTGGAATTCTGCAGACAGTATTTTTCGCAAAAAGAAGAAAGGGACCCGACGATTACTGAGATTAGAGTAATCGATACTTATTGGTCAGATCATTGTAGACACACCACATTTCAAACAAAAATTTGTAATATAGAATTTGAAGAAGGCCTATTTAGTAGCATTATGAAATCAACTTATGATAAGTATTTGCTATCCAGAAAGTTTGTCTATGATAATCGCGATAAAGATATTTGTCTTATGGACTTAGCTACCATTACTATGAAAGAGTTGAGAAAAAGAGGGGAACTTGATGATCTGGATATTTCTGATGAGATAAATGCTTGTAGTATTATTGTTAATGCAGATATTGATGGTAAAAATGAAGATTGGCTTGTAATGTTTAAGAACGAAACACATAATCATCCAACGGAGATTGAACCTTTTGGTGGAGCATCAACCTGCCTTGGTGGTGCAATTCGAGATCCTTTATCAGGCAGGTCATATGTTTATCAGGCAATGAGGATTACAGGTAGTGGCGATCCAAGAGCTAATATAAGTGATACTTTGGCCGGGAAATTGCCTCAAAGGAAGATAACAAATAGTGCTGCAGCTGGTTATAGCTCTTATGGAAATCAAATTGGACTTGCGGCAGGACAGGTCGCAGAGCTATACGATGAAGGTTATGTGGCGAAACGTATGGAATTAGGTGCAGTAATAGCAGCCGCCCCTAAGAAAAATGTTGTCAGGGAGAAGCCAGTGACAGGGGATAGCATAATTTTGCTTGGAGGAAGAACCGGGCGAGATGGCTGCGGTGGTGCAACAGGATCTTCTAAGGAGCACGATGAGCAATCAATAGTTACATGCAGTGCTGAGGTTCAGAAAGGAAATCCTTTAATCGAAAGGAATATTCAAAGACTATTTCGAAAAGAAAAAGTTAGTCGTATGATAAAAAAATGCAACGATTTCGGAGCTGGCGGTGTGTCTGTGGCAATTGGTGAAATCGCTGATGGGCTGGATATAGACTTAGATAGAGTACCGACAAAATACGAAGGATTAGATGGTACGGAGCTTGCTATTTCAGAATCACAGGAACGGATGGCAGTTGTCGTATCGAAAAATGATGAGAACGAGTTTCTCAAATATGCAGCAGATGAAAATCTAGAGGCTACGAGAGTGGCTGTGGTTACAGACACGGGAAGATTAAGAATGAAATGGCGCGGTAAAACGATTGTTGATATTAGCAGGGAGTTTATTGATTCAAGCGGTGTAAGACAAAATACTGATGTTTATATCACCTCGCCTAAGGGGCAGTATTTTGGAGAACCGTCCCCTCGTCAAGAACCGTCCCCTGATTCGTTGGCCCAAAACTTGGAGAGACTTGAAATTGGCTGCCAGAAGGGTCTGGTTGAGAGGTTTGACAGTACAGCTGGTGCCGGTACAGTATTGATGCCTTTCGGCGGAAGGTATCAGCTTAGCCCTGCGGAAGGCATGGTGGCGAAGTTGCCAGTTCTGGAGGGTGATACAAAGACCTGTACACTTATGTCGTACGGATTCAATCCAAAGTTAGCAAAGTGGAGTCCTTTTCATGGAGCAGTCTATGCCCACATTGAAGCTATTGCGAAGATTGTAGCGATGGGCGCCGATTACCATAAAATTAGGCTAACTTTACAGGAGTATTTTGAGAAACTGGGGAAGGACCCTGAGAAATGGGGGAAACCATTCAGCGCATTGCTTGGAGCATATTACGTTCAGGATAGCCTTGGATTGCCTTCAATAGGAGGCAAAGATAGCATGTCAGGCACATTCAAGGACATTGATGTACCCCCTACACTAGTTGCATTTGCTGTGGCTGTGAGCGATGCCAATCATGTGCTTTCTACAGAGTTTAAGAAGATTGGGAGCCAGGTAGTACTGCTAAAATTACGCAAAGACTCGAACAAGTTGCCTGATTTTATCCAGCTTGATGCAAATTATTCAAAAGTATATGAATTAGCACAAGAAGATAAAATATTAGCAGCGCACTCTGTAAGAAGTGGAGGAGTTGCGGAGGCGGTTAGCAGAATGTGTTTTGGTAATATGATTGGTATTCAGATTGAGAAATCATCATATACTTCCGATTTATTTTCGCCAGACTACGGTTCGTTATTGCTGGAAATTGACAACAAGCATGATGTTGATAAGCTCTTTGCAGGACTTGACTATTCGATTATTGGTCATACAATAAAGGAACCCCAGATAGCTAGCGGCGGAAGGGGGACGGTTCTCTCAGGAGGGACGGTTCTCGAGTTAACAAAGGCGTTGGATAGTTGGATGAAACCATTAGAATCGGTATTTCCGACAAAGGTTTGCAATAATGAAGAAAATGTCCAAACATTTAGCTATCAATCCAGCATTATCAGGGGAAAAGACGTGCAGGAAAGTGGTTTATTGCACGTGTCATATGCTAAGCCAAGAGTATTTATTCCAGTTTTCCCTGGCACGAACTGCGAATATGAATTGACAAGAGCATTTGAGAATGCAGGAGGAACTGTAGACATTCAGGTTGTGAAGAACCTTACACCATCTGATATCAGAGAGACAGTACGAGTGATGCAGCAAAAAATAAAGAATTGCCAGATAATAATGTTCCCAGGAGGGTTAAGTGCAGGTGATGAACCAGAAGGCTCAGCAAAGTTTTTTACAACAGTCTTCAGAAATTCATATATTAAAGAGTCCGTAATGGAGTTGCTAAATAACAAGGACGGTCTTATTCTTGGAATTGGAAATGGATTTCAAGCTCTAGTTAAGCTAGGACTCCTGCCATATGGTGAGTTTAAAGATATGAATGATGAAAGTCCAACTCTGATAATTAACTCTATTGGTAGGCATGTTTCATGCGTTGTAGAAACGAGGGTTGCGTCGACAAAATCGCCATGGTTGAGCAATGTAAAGGTGGGAGATACACACGCAATAGCAGTATCACATGCTGAAGGCAGATTTGTGGCGACCGAGGCTGAAATCAAAAAATTGGCTGACAATGGACAGATTGCAACGCAATATGTTGATACAGATGGAAGAGCTACCTATGACATCAGGTACAATCCAAATGGATCGATACATGCAATCGAAGGAATAACTAGTCCTGATGGTAGGATATTGGGTAAGATGGGGCATTCTGAGAGAATAGGAACTAATGTCTACAGAAATGTCCCCGGTGACAAAGATCAGAGATTGTTTGAATCTGGGATAAAGTATTTCGGATAATTTTAGGCCAAACGGTAAGAGATGGAAGGGCAATGGAAGGGGACGCTTCTCAAATATGTGAGAAGCGTCTTTTGTTTTGCAAGGTTCACGGTTTTGGGTAATATAATGGGAAATGTTTACCGAACATGCGTTCTATGTTAGAATTAAGAAAACGGTGTGAGGTG
>JAAYBT010000262.1 GCA_012730015.1 Clostridiaceae bacterium | reverse complement strand
GAATTACCTGGTTCGGTGGTTTCTTCCTTGCGATTATAACAGTAGCTCCAATTATTCTCGGCAACGTGACAAAAATTCCGGGGATTTGGTTTGGTGGTACATCAGTGCTTATTCTTGTTGGTGTTGCACTTGACACCGTTAAAGCTATTGAGTCACAGATGTTGATGAGACACTACAAAGGATTTTTGGAGTAAGCTTTCCATTAGCCGGGTAGCATTCGGTCCCGCACTTTGAGATTGGATTGTGACCGGCTTTTGTGGGAACTCATACACTATTGTTGTTATCATCAGTGAGGAGAGAGTAATGAAAATTGTAATACTCGGTGCACCGGGTGCGGGGAAAGGTACGCAGGCTGCAAATCTTTCAGTCAAGCTGAAAATTCCTCACATATCAACCGGTGACATATTTAGAAGTAACATAAAGGCAGGGACCCCTTTAGGAAAGACAGTGAAGCAAATTATTGACAATGGAGGTCTTGTACCGGACGAAATTACTATAGAGATCGTTAAGGGTAGACTTTCTCAAGAGGACTGCAGGGACGGCTTTATACTTGATGGGTTTCCGCGCACTATACCACAGGCTGAGGGCTTGGAGCTTATTTTGGACCAAATGGGTGCAAAGCTCGACTATGTACTGAATATTGTAGTCACAGATGCTGCTATTATTCGAAGGCTTTCCGGCAGAAGAATTTGTCCTGATTGTAACACAGGCTATCACATTGATCATGATCCTCCCATGGAGGAAGGAATATGTGACAACTGTGGTGCCAGGCTGATTCAAAGGGAAGATGATAGTGAGGATACAATCATTAGCAGGCTGAACACTTATCATGACCAGACAGAGCCTTTGATAGGCTTTTATGAGGAGAGGGGTTTACTTGCAAATGTTACAGGACAGTATCGGATTGAGGATACTACCAATGAAGTTTACAAGGTGATGGGGATTAAAGAATGATTGCAGTAAAATCAAGATCCGAACTGGAACTGATGAAAAAAGCAGGAGAAATAACAGCGACGGCGCTTAAGCTTGTGGAAGAAGCAATTAAGCCGGGAGTGACGACAGGCGAGCTGAACCAGATAGCTGAGGAGTATGTTCTTAGCTTGGGGGCAGTACCACTTTTTAAAGGTGTGGAGTGCCCGGTCAGCGGTGGCCTGGATTTCCCCGGAACGCTGTGTGTATCGGTTAACGAGGAGATTATACACGGTATACCGGGTTTAAGGCAGTTAAAAGATGGAGATATTATTAGTGTCGATATGGGAGTCAGCTATGAAGGGTTTTGCGGCGATGCAGCAAGGACTTTCCCGGTAGGAACTGTATCAGAAGAGGCACTACGGCTTATACAGGTAACAAGACAGTGTTTTTTTGAGGGAATGAAGGCTGCTGTTAAAGGAAACCGCATAGTTGATATTTCAAGAGCAGTTCAGCAGCACGCACAAAAGAATGGATTCTCAGTAGTCCGTGAGTATGTAGGACACGGAATTGGCAGAGAATTATGGGAGGCTCCTCAGATACCAAACTACGTTACCCTTCAGAGGGGACCAAGACTGGAACCGGGAATGACCTTAGCAATCGAGCCCATGATAAATCAGGGTGTTTATGATATAAGAATACTCAATGACAAATGGACCGTGGTAACAGCTGATGGAAAGCTATCAGCGCATTATGAAAACACAATTGCTGTAACTGAGGATGAACCATTTATATTGACGAAACTCAGGGGTGAGGTCTTTTGAAAGTAGCTTTAGGCCAGATAGTTGTTTCAAGGGCCGGAAGAGATGCCGGAAGAAGATTTGTCGTAGTAGGAGTGGTTGATGATTTTTTTGTTGAAATATCCGACGGTGATCTCAGAAAGCTTGAGAAACCGAAGAAGAAGAAAATCAAGCACTTGAATATAACGGCTGAGAAGGTTGATAGTCTTGAGGAAAAGCTAAAGAGCGGCGCAAGGATAACAAATGCGGAAATAAGAAAAGCTCTTGCGGCCCTGAACTGTTGAAAAAGGAGGTATTGAGGTTTGTCAAAAGATGATGTAATCGAGGTTGAAGGTAGGATAGTTGAAGCATTGCCCAATGCGATGTTTCAGGTAGAGCTTGAAAATGGTCATAAGGTGCTTGCACACATTTCAGGCAAGCTCAGAATGAATTTTATTAGAATTTTACCGGGTGATAAGGTGACGCTCGAACTGTCGCCATATGATTTGACCCGTGGAAGAATAACCTGGAGAGCAAAATAGTACCGGGTAAATTATAAGGAATGGATAAATGATAGGAGGGCTTGTTATGAGAGTAAAACCATCTGTAAAGGCAGTATGCGAGAAGTGTAAGATCATAAGAAGAAAAGGCAAAGTAATGGTTATATGCGAAAACCCAAAACACAAGCAAAAGCAGGGATAAAGAAGGACAAAAATTGATAATTGGTTTATATGCAAACATGCTTGTTTTAGGAAAAAATATGTGATATAATTCTAGCTTGGCTTGCAATCAATTATCAATTATCCTTCATGGATTTGGATTGATCACCTTGGAGCGGCTGCATGTGCGGGATTACCCAAACGTGATCCGGGTGTTGATTATAAAGGTAAATAAGAGTTTTGATTTATAGGTAGTTTAACGGCTAGGAATTAATTTGGAGGTGTTTGACAAGATGGCACGTATTGCCGGAGTAGACCTGCCCAGAGAAAAACGGGTAGAAATTGGTTTAACTTACATCTTTGGTTTGGGTAGAAGCAAGTCGAATGAGATTTTAAAGAAGACTGCTATAAACCCCGACACAAGGGTCAGAGATTTGACAGATGACGAAGTCAACAGACTAAGAGAAGTCATAGACAAGGAATATAGGGTAGAAGGTGACCTTAGAAGAGAGACATCTCTCAATATTAAGAGGTTAATTGAAATAGGCTGCTACAGAGGCAGAAGGCATAGGCAGGGTTTACCGGTCAGAGGACAGAGAACCAAGACCAATGCGAGGACAAGAAAAGGTCCTAAGAGAACTGTCGGCGTGCAGAGAAAGAAATCGGTATAAAGGAGGTTGACGATCGTATGGCATCAAAAACAACCGGTGCAAGAAGAACCAGCAGAAAAAGAAGAGAACGAAAAAACATTGAGCGCGGTGCGGCACATATTCGCTCTACGTTTAATAATACAATAGTCACAATCACTGATACTGCGGGAAACGCGCTGTCGTGGGCAAGTGCAGGAGAGCTAGGCTTTAGAGGCTCAAAGAAGAGCACTCCGTTTGCTGCGCAGATGGCTGCTGAAACCGCATCAAAGGCTGCTATGGAACATGGCCTTAAGACTGTAGAGGTTTACGTAAAAGGACCGGGAGCCGGTAGAGAAGCTGCAATCAGAGCTTTACAGGCCGCGGGACTGGATGTAAGCCTTATCAAGGACGTTACGCCTATTCCGCATAACGGATGTAGGCCGCCTAAAAGAAGAAGAGTGTAATATGGAGGTGTTTGAATAGATGGCAAGATATACAGATGCATCTTGCAGGCTTTGCCGCAGAGAAGGCGAAAAGCTTTTTTTGAAGGGTGAAAGGTGCTATACCAACAAGTGCTCCGTGTCAAAAAGGGCGTATGCTCCGGGACAGCATGGGCAGCAGAGAAAGAAAGTATCAGAATACGGTATACAGCTTCGTGAAAAGCAGAAGGCAAGAAGATTTTATGGAATACTTGAGAGCCAGTTTAGAGGTTACTTTGGATTAGCAGTTAAGAGAAAGGGAGTTACCGGTGAAAACCTTTTGCAGATTCTTGAAAGCAGAATCGACAATGTGGTTTACAGACTCGGACTTGCAACATCGAGACCGGAGGCCAGACAGCTTGTCAGGCATGGACATTTTACTTTGAATGGTAAGAAGGTTAACATTCCTTCAATCCTTTTAGAACCCGGCGACGTTATCGCAGTAAAGGATAAGTTCAAAGGCTCTGAGAAGCTTAAATCGATTATTGATATAGCAGGTAGTAAGGTAGTACCCTCATGGCTTGAGTTCGACGCCGAGAACCTTGTTGGTAAGGTAGTAAGCTTGCCGGCAAGAGAAGAGATTGATCTACCGATCAGTGAGCATCTTATCGTCGAGTTTTACTCCAAGTAATGTGATTGTACATTGCTATATGTACCTGATAACAGGATAACCAGTTCATAAAGCCTGCCGGAGAGAAGAATTTCTACTCCTGCGGACCTAAAAAGCAACTGACTATTCCAGCATTACAGGCAACAGGGTATTGAATTAGAAGCACTGGATAATGATTTAAGGATTGCGAATCAGTTGCCCTCGTATAAGGTTCGGCTAAAAATTTACTTCCGCTTCAATTACGGGGAATGGAGCGGGCTGCATAATTCCCCGTAAGTGATTAGAGGAAGTTAATTTTTAACGATACCTAAACAAAATTGCCAGTTAAGGGAGGGTTTTTGTTGATTGAAATAGAGAAACCAAGAATTGAATGTGTTGAGAAGACCGATGACAATGTCTACGGTAAGTTTGTGGTTGAGCCTCTGGAGAGAGGTTACGGTATCACACTGGGAAACTCGCTCAGGAGGATTTTACTCTCATCCTTGCCCGGAGTAGCAGTAAACTCAATAAAAATTGATGGAGTGCTACATGAGTTTTCGACGGTGCCCGGCGTTATTGAAGATGTTACTGAAATCATCCTCAATATAAAGAACCTGTCTTTAAAGCTTCACAGTGATGGTCCCAAAATAGTCTACATTGATGCTGATGGAGAAGGCGAGATAAAAGCGGGCGATATCAAGGTGGATTCGGATGTTGAGATACTGAATCCGGATCTTCATATCTGTACATTGAACGGTGAGAGCAGATTTTACATGGAATTAGTTCTCAATAAGAACAGAGGCTATGTGCCGGCAGAGAAGAATAAGCAGCCGGGGCAGCCTATCGGTATCATTCCCGTTGATTCCATTTATACACCTGTAACCAAGGTCAACTACACAGTAGATAATACTCGTGTAGGCCAGATAACTGACTATGACAAGCTTACTCTGGAGGTATGGACAAACGGTAGCATTAAACCGGATGAGGCCATCAGTTTGGGTGCTAAGATATTGAGTGAGCACTTGAGTCTGTTTATTGATCTGTCTGATCAAGCGAAGCATGCAGAGATCATGGTTGAAAAGGAAGAGACCAAAAAGGAGAAAGTTCTGGAAATGACAATTGAGGAGCTTGATTTATCCGTAAGGTCATATAATTGCTTGAAGAGAGCAAGTATAAATACTGTAGAGGATTTGACAAACAAGACGGAAGAAGACATGATGAAGGTAAGAAATCTGGGGAGAAAATCACTGGAAGAGGTACTCCAGAAGCTTCATGCCTTGGGATTGTCACTTGCACCAAATGAAGAATGAAAAAAGCTTTAAAAAGTTGTGTATAGTTAGGGAGGTAAGAGGATAATGCCACAGAGGAAGTTGGGACGTGCTACTGATCAGAGAAAGGCAATTCTGAAAAATCAGGTTACTGCTTTGTTGAGGAGCGGAAGAATTGAAACTACCGAGGCTAGAGCAAAGGAAGTCCAGGCTATTGCTGAAAAGCTGATTGCTATGGCTATAAAAGAGGATGGCAATATTACATCAAAACAAATAAAGGTAAGTAGCGCAAAGCTTGATAGTAAAGGCCGGAAGATTACTAAGACAGCTACTTCCAAGAACGACAGGAAGTATGAAGTGGTCGAGAGAGAAACCAAGACCGAGATGGTTGCCGTCGATAAGCCTTCAAGGCTTAGTGCCAGAAGAAGGGCTATGAGATGGATATACAGGGTTAAGGACGAAAATGGTAAGTATGTCAATGTAGTCGACAAGCTTTTTGATGAAATTGCACCTAAATTCAAGGGCGTCAATGGCGGCTATACCAGGATATACAAGCTTGGGCCCAGAAGAGGCGACGCTGCTGAGAAAGTTTTGCTTGAGTTGACGAAGTAAAGCTCGGCTGAAGCGCTTGACAAGAATGAACAACGATAGGGATTTGCCGCTAGCCATGCGTCAATCCCTAGTTTTGTTTATAGCAATTTAATGAAATGAGGGGACAGGCAAATTGTCATTAGATAAGAGTATTATTGAAGTAAAGGATGTCAGTTTTGTATATAAGTCAAGCAATGCGGATAGACCCGATGTGACCGCCTTGAGTGATATGAACCTGTCCATACGTGAGGGTGAGTTTCTAGCTGTATTGGGTAGAAACGGCTCCGGCAAGTCGACACTGGCAAAGCTTATGAACGCTCTATTTCTCCCAACAAGCGGAACGATTATCGTAAATGGCCTTGATACGACGAATGAAGAGCTGCTTTGGGATATCCGAAGCTCTACAGGAATGGTATTTCAAAACCCGGATAATCAAATTGTCGGGAATGTAGTGGAAGAGGATGTTGCCTTCGGGCCGGAGAATCTGGGGATCCCGCCTGAAGAAATAAGGATTCGTGTCGACACGGCACTTGAGACTATCGGCATGACGGAATTTAAGGAATATGCGCCCCATCGCCTTTCCGGAGGTCAGAAGCAAAGAGTAGCCATAGCAGGTATACTGGCAATGAAGCCCAAATGCATAGTATTGGACGAGGCCACGGCCATGCTGGATCCAATCGGTAGAAAGGAAGTTATGCGGATATTGCGCAAGCTAAATACCGAAGAGGGAATAACCATTGTTCATATTACTCATCACATGGACGAGGCGGGTAAAGCCGACAGAGTACTGGTTATCGACGAGGGCAAGCGTGTAATAGTCGGAACACCAAGAGAAGTATTTTCGGATGTAAAGAGAATAAAGAAGCTGGGCCTTGATGTGCCACAGGTGACTGAGCTCATGTATGAGCTAAATAAGTGTGGATACAATTTCCCGACGGACATACTTACAGTTGAAGAGGCTATTGCCTGTCTTAAACAGAGTCTCCCTTCAGGCAAGGAGCTCTGATTTATAGACTCGAATACCTCCGCTTTTATCCACGTCTCTCACATTTGAAAATCTCTCTTCCATGATCTTTTTCAATGTGGAGCCGCCCTTATTATGATAAGCAACCAGCCAAAGAGAACCATTTGGGTTCAAATGATAGGCGGCTTGTTCAATGAGGCTCGTGAGAAGCTGCTTACCTGTTGCCAGAGGGGGATTGGTCACTATATCATCAAAACGTATCCCGTCAAAGGATGAGAACAGGTCGCTCTTTGTTACCTTGACATCAAGGTGATTTTTCGAGGCGTTGAGCATGGCATAATCGATTGCTCTTTCATTAATATCTGATAGACATAGGGCTTGGTCGCTGTAGAGAGACTTAATGAAGAGGCCTATGGCACCGTATCCACATCCCAGATCGAGGATTGTCCTTCCGGAGGGCTGAAATGCCTTTATTAACAGCTCTGAGGCTCGATCCACCTTGTTTTCAAATGCAAATACTCCGCTCACAGATGTGAGAGTTAGCTGTGCATCTTTTATTTTACTTGTAAAGACCCGTTCCCTGATTTCAGAAGTAGGTTGCTCTGTATAATAATGCTCGCTCATTTTGATAACCTTTCCCGGCCGAAATATAGTATTTGTAACATTTATTTATTTTTAGGCCACCAGCATTGTTTATTCATAAAGCATCACTATCGGCCTGAACAATTGCAAATATATATGCTGCCTATATTGTACCAGAAGTGGTACTATTATAATAGAAAAGGTTTTGGTATAATAGCCTTACGGTGTAAGGCTATTATACGCCTCCGGCAGAATTTATGCGCCGCCGAGTTTTTTGCCGTTGAAAAATTGCAGGCAAAACGGCGATGCACAATTATACCATGAATTCTTAAAATTCATGGTATAATGTAGAACATCAGTATTTTATTAAGGAAGACAGGAGCATAAATGTCGATTATAGTAGAGAATCTTTCATATATATATATGCCGGATACTCCTTTTGAAAAGGTTGCATTGAAGGACATTAACCTGAAGATCGAAAAGGGTGAATTTGCTGGGATAATCGGTCATACCGGATCGGGCAAATCGACGCTGATTCAGCATTTTAACGGCCTTCTGAAGCCCAGCTCAGGGCGGGTTCTAATCAATGGCATTGATACCACAGGAAAGGAGCTTCGTGAACTGAGGCGGGATGTGGGCGTTGTATTCCAGTATCCGGAGCATCAGCTCTTCGAGGAGACGGTCTACAAGGATATTGCTTTTGGTCTCATCAAGCAGAACCTTACGCAGGAGCAAGTAGATGCCGAGATCAGGAAGGTGATCCAGACCGTAGGACTCAAGGAGAGTATACTTGACAAATCTCCCTTCGAGTTGTCAGGCGGACAAAAGCGCAGAGTTGCTATTGCTGGAGTTCTTGCGATGAAGCCGAGCATACTGATACTTGACGAACCAACGGCGGGCCTTGATCCCAGAGGCAGGGATGAGATATTTGGCTTCATCACAAAAATCCATGAAACCATGGGCATTACAGTAATACTCGTTTCACACAGCATGGAGGATGTTGCAAGACTGGTTGACCGTGTCATTGTAATGAACGATGGGCAAATAGAGCTTGATGGTCCTGTAAAGGAAGTTTTTTCTGATATCCAAAGGCTTGAAGGGATTGGATTATCAGCCCCTCAGATTTCATACATGATGCAGGAGCTCAAGAAGATTCTGCCGGATATCAATGACAGGGTCTACACGGTTAGCGCCGCCAGGGATGATATTCTCAGGCACCTGGGGGCGGGAGGTAGTAGAAATGATTAACACTAATATTTCAATAGGCCAGTATATACCGGGTGATTCTATCATACACAGGGCCGATCCCAGAACCAAGATTATATTATCTTTGGCCTTCATGGTTATCATTTTTATGATGAACTCATTTTGGACTGTTTTTGAATTAACAGTATTTGTGCTGATGGCAGTGATTATTTCGGGTGTTCCCCTAAAGCATACATTAAAGGGATTGAAGCCCCTGCTGCTTATCATAGTCTTTTCTGCCCTACTCAATATATTCACGACCAAGGGTACACCTGTTGCTGAAACGGTACCGCTGAAATACATTACCTATGAAGGCCTTATTATGGCCCTGAAGCTATCGGTGCGCCTGGCTCTTATTATTATCAGCGGTTCGCTATTGACATTTACCACAACACCTATTCTTTTGACGGATGGAATAGAGAAGCTGCTCAACCCGCTTAAGGTAATAGGTGTCCCGGCTCATGAGCTGGCTATGATGATGTCGATTGCACTAAGATTTATCCCCACCCTGCTGGAGGAAACAGACAAGATTATGAAGGCTCAGGCCGCAAGGGGCGCCGACTTTGATACAGGCAATCTTCTTCAACGGGCAAAGAGCTTTGTACCTGTATTGGTACCACTATTCGTAAGCGCCTTCAGGAGAGCAGAGGATCTGGCAACAGCCATGGAATCCAGATGCTACAGGGGAGGCACCGGTCGGACAAGGCTGCGCCAACTGAAATTCACCCATGCCGATATAAAGATTGTCTTGACTGTACTTGTGTTTGTTGCAGCACTCCTGATCCAGGAGTATATGTGGTAATAATATTTATGTAAAAGGGGAGACATTTTATGTTAAAGCAGAAGCAGAAGAAGAGAATCGAGGAGTTCCTGGCAAGGTATGGAATGGATGCGGGGAAAATCAATTTGGACGAAAACCGCGACAAATTCATTAGAGAGATGGACAATGGCCTGCAAGGGACGGGTTCTCTACTCATGATTCCAACCTATATCGGCATGGATAAGGAGCTGCCTACTATGGAGCCTGTTATTACCATTGATGCGGGTGGAACAAATTTTAGGGTGGCGGTTATTCATTTCGATGAAGACAGAAATCCAGTTATAGAGGATTTCAAGCTATATCCCATGCCCGGTTCAAAGGGTGAGGTTTCTAAGGAAGAGTTTTTTGAGACAATGGCTGACTATATCCAGCCTGTACTACATAGAAGCAATAAGATAAGCTTTTGCTTCTCCTATCCCGCTGAGGCAATGCCTAATAAGGATGGCAAGATAATCAAGTTCAGCAAGGAGATCAATATTTCCGATGTGGAAGGCGAGCTCGTGGGAAGTAATTTGAAGCAAGTCTTCAAAAAGCGTGGATTTAATGAGGATAAGGAAATTATTGTTCTCAACGATACAGTTGCAACTCTGCTTGCGGGAAGGGCTGCATCGCCTGCCAGAGCATTTGACGGCTATGTAGGCTTCATTCTTGGGACCGGTACAAACATATGCTACTCCGAAAAATGCAGTAACATAACCAAAGTGCCGCAGCTATCGGAGCAAGAGGGAACTATGCTTATAAATATGGAATCAGGTGCATATGATAAGATTCCGAGGGGACAAATTGATTTGGAGTTTGACGCAGGAACCTTGAATCCGGGGGATTTTGCTTTCGAAAAGACTATCTCGGGAGCATATCAGGGAGGCCTGACACTGGCAACCATACGCAAGGCGGCCGAGGATGGTATTTTCTCGGATGGCTTTATTACGGAGTTGAAAAATATAAATGAGTTGGCAGCAAAACAAATCGATGATTTCTTATTCTACCCCTATGGTGATAATCCGCTGGCTAAATGCTGCGCAAAGTCGAGTGATGATGAAGACCGCATCTCTCTATTCTATATCATTGATAATATTTTTGAGAGGATTGCGAAATTTGTCACATTCAGCCTGACTGCAGTCCTCGAAAAAGCAGGAAGCGGTATGAATCCCTGTAAGCCTGCCTGTATTACGGCCGATGGCTCAACCTTTTACAAATCGAAGCTTTTCAGAAGCAAGCTGGAATACTATATCAAGTCATATACAAATGATGTGAAGGGAATTTACTGCGAATTTGTGAAGGTGGATAATGGCACGCTGATAGGCACCTCCATCGCAGGCTTGTTAAATTAGAAATCAGGGTTATATATAATGAGAAATATTATGCTGACAATTGAATTTGATGGTACTGCATATCACGGTTGGCAGAGCCAGACTAATGCGATTACGGTACAGGATGTTGTAACGGCTGCGGTTAACCGCCTTACGGGGGAAAGCTGCAGCCTTTCCGGTTCAAGCAGGACCGACGCAGGCGTCCATGCATTGGGCTTTGTGTGCAACTTCCAAACTTCTTCCTCCATCCCGGAGGACAAATTTGCCTATGCACTAAATACGCTTCTCCCTGAAGATGTGGCGGTCCGTGAATCCAGGGAGGTTAGCCCTGAGTTTCACTCTCGGTTTAGTGCCAGGGGCAAGACATATAGGTATCTAATCCATAATTCACAATTTCCCTCTGCCCTGCTCAGGCATAGAGCCTATCACGTCTATTACCCTCTCGATGTCAGTGCAATGCAAAAGGCAGCGGGTCACTTTGTTGGCACCCATGACTTTTGTGCCTTTAGCGCGACCGGTGGTAGCGTTAAAACAAGCGTCAGAACGATTTCGCAGATAACTGTAGATAAAAGAGAAGCAAACCAGCTTGAGTTAAACATTAGCGGAGACGGATTTCTATATAATATGGTGCGAATTATTGCCGGAACACTCATAGAGGTTGGCTTCGGGAAGTTGAAGCCTGACGACATCCCTGAGATCATAGGAAGCCTCGACAGAAGGAAGGCCGGCAGGACGGCGCCGGCTCATGGGCTGTATCTGGTGGAGGTTTATTATTAATATGACCTATGTAAGTACGTACCGGCAGTGCCGTTTATGGAGATAGATTTCGCTAAAATGAAATATTGCATTTCGGAATAAATTGTACTGACGGTACTCAAAAAGACAAAAAGTGATATGGCGAGCGACTAAGGGAGAGATAGGGGCATATTGGCCTAATAATTGAGAGATATCGAGAGGTAAATCAAAATTATCGAAATTTGCACTTGACAGGGGGACTGAACCTGTATTATTATAGGTAGGTGTCAAAAACACCTAT